>CAYIHV010000009.1:0-513 GCA_964363315.1 uncultured Candidatus Saccharibacteria bacterium | reverse complement strand
TGAGACGGTGGATTTCATCAATAAAGAGAACATCACCGGGGGAGAGATTGGTTAAAATAGACGCTAAATCGCCAACTTTTTCTATGGCGGGACCAGAGGTGCTCTTGACTTGACACCCCATTTCCTTTGCGATAAGATTTGCCAAGGTCGTTTTCCCGAGGCCGGGAGGTCCGTAAAAAAGGATATGTTCAGGTGGATGAGACCTCTCAGATGCCGCTTGCAGAAGGATCTTTAAATTCTTTTTGATCGTTTCTTGCCCAATATAATCATTAAAGCAGTTCGGGCGAAGGGTTTGGTCAAGAAAAGAAAACTCTCGGTCAATATTGTTGTTTTGAGGACCATCTTCACCCCCCTTCTGATTGTTTTGGAAAAGACTTGACATGAAAATTGTTTTGTGCTACGATACTTTTGTTGATGGCTGAAAGGTTATCAGCGTCTGTTTCTTAAAATTCTACACATAAGCCTCTTGCTGTTGAACCCTACGGGGTTTATATGGTTTTGGACGAGGACGCA
>CAYIHV010000008.1:0-13204 GCA_964363315.1 uncultured Candidatus Saccharibacteria bacterium | reverse complement strand
GTGAACAACGAAGTTTCAGACCTGCAGGATTTTCTTAATATGAATGGCTATCTAAAACTAAAATCCGGACCTACCGGCTATTTTGGTCTCGCAACTTTCAATGCCGTAAAGAAATTCCAATCTGCGAGTGGTTTCGCTCCTACGGGCTATGTAGGTCCGCTTACGCGCGCAAAGATCGGTGCGCTGTCGTGTGGGGGAGGTGCAACGATTCCTGCTACGATATCGACAACTACAAAAACAAGCACAACGACATCTTTGCCTGTCGGATGTACTTCAACTGCTGGCTTTAGCCCAACGACAGGATATGCTTGCGGTACGACCGTATCGACTCAAGTAACCCCCGTGATCACTATTTTGTCTCCGAACTGAGGGGAGAAATATAAAACAGGAGATACTATAAGAATAAAATGGCAAACTCAAGGCTTAAGTGATGGAGGAAGCTATATTCATATAGCTATCAATGATGGATATGATGATAATTATATTCTGACCGGTTTTGAGGTCTATCCGTCCCAAGGATATTATGATTGGGTGGTTGGCAATTATGATAGCTATAAAGGTAGCAACTTTAAAATTTTAGTTAAAGGTGTCACCTCATCAAAAACTATTAGCGATTACTCTGATAATTCATTTAGCATTGTGGCGGCGACAACCACTACAGCCCCCACTGTCGAAGTCATCGGCACGCCGACATTGAGCCTTCAATATGACTCGGCACAAAAAGAATCAGCACTTGTGGCGAACTACAGTGTCAGCGTTACTGTCCCAATCGGAGCAAGCTTCAAGCTTTACAAATATGGTGCGTTTGATAACGATACATACGCATTTCTTGTTAGTTTGAATGACGCGAAAGGCGCCAACGGTTCAGGCACGAACGGGAATTATTATAAAGTCTCAGGTAGTGCTACAGATAACGGAAATTATTGGATGATTTCGGCAGGGCAGACCGCAACTTTTAGCTTAACTGCGGGCCTGCCCAACCCAAGGATCTTATTTGCGGGAAGCTATAATGCGACATTGAGTCTCTACAAACCAGCCGGAGGCACTGGTATTGCGGTTAATGGCAAAAGCACGACAAATTCCGTCACTATTGTAGGGGAGACTTCGCCGTATATCACCAAGGTCGAAACAGATCCAAGTTCAATAAATGCAAGTTATATTATTTATGGCGAACACTTTAGTTCGGCATCAAATATCGTGAGCATCGTCGGAGGAAAATCGTTTACGGTGCCTAACTCATTTTTATCAAATCTGATGGATTCTAGTGGAAAAATTATTGGAACAATAATCCGCTTTAACGCTGGTGATTTGGGCATTACTCAAAGTGGAAACTATATTGTTCAAGTTACGGCAAACAATGGGGCAAGTAATAAAGTGAATGTGGATATAAAAGTTCCAAGTACGGAAATTTATGATACACTTATTTCCTCGCCATCTAACAGTAACGAAACATGGGGAATTACGGAAACTAGGTTTATAAACTGGACATACCCAGAAATTCTTGCTGGCAAGGTCCTGAATCTTACTGTTACACTACAGAGCACCGACGGTGCTCACTCAAGAATTATTGAGCAAGTGAGTGTACTTACTAGCGCTGATGGCGGGTATCGACTACAGGCGACAGTTCCTTGGTCAAATCTATATTCACGCTTTGCAAGCAAACTACCACCTTCTGGGCAATATAATATAGTTGTTTCCATTGTGGATCCGGCTACGGGAATTACGCACAAAGGGATAAGCGGAGTATTTAATGTAACAAGTTCACTGTCGGTTGCCCCTGCTGTTGAGCCAACTGTCGAATTCATCGGCACGCCAACTTTGAGCCTTCAGTATGATTCGGCGGGCAAGGAGTCGATGCTTGTGGGGAAGGCGACAGTGAAAGTTACGGCGGGCACTTCCCCCGTTGTCTTTACCAGTAATGGAGTAAGCAGAAAATCGGTGTACTTCAGTCTGTATAATTCTGCCCGCGGAGAAACTTCTGGTAATGTTGGTGGACAAGACAGTCCATCAATAATTCCAGCGGGAACGAGCATTACTTTTACAACGGCATTCACCCAAACAGTAAAAACTCTCTTTGCTGGGTCGTACACCATTACTCCCGAAGGTCTTCAGTATTATGCAGATGGTAATTATCTATCAGTTCCAAAATCATCTCTTATAAACGCCCGCTCAAGCAATTCGGTAACAATAATCGGGGAAACATCGCCGTATATTTCGAAGACCTACAGTGACCCGAGCTCAACGAATAATGGGTATGTCATTGAGGGCGTTAGATTCAGTGCAGTATCAAATACGGTAAGCATCAATGGGAACACCCACACATTACTTTCCTCGTATATGACGAATACGGTAGGAGAGAATACCGGAGCGATGGTCATTCCTTTCACTCCATCAGACTTCAACATCACCACTTCAGGCGTATACTCACTCCAAGTATCAACGACAGAAGGTGCAAGTAATATGGTTAATGTAAATGTGACGGTGCCAAACTCGCCAACATCAACACCTGCAATCACTGTTCTTTCGCCGAATGGAGGGGGGACACTAACGGCGGGAACCCCGTTATTCATAAGCTATCAGTCATACACCCCTTCCGCTCCAACGATTACAATGTACTTGAGGGAAACAATATCAGGCACAGAAACATTGGTTAAAACAATAAATAATCCAACTGCTTTGTCTGGACAGAGTTCAGCATGGGTGGATATTCCCGCGAATATTAAATCTTCAAATACCTACTGGGTAAAAGTTTGTGTGGTTGGCGCCTCTTCTTCATTTAATCTTTGTGATTCTAGTGATTCTACATTTAGTATTGTGGCAGCGACGACAGCGACAGTGGAATCTTCAAGCCAGCTCGCAGGCGTGTTCAATGCCTTGTCTTCTCAGCCATCGGCGCAGACAGTCCCCGTGCCCGCGCTAACATCTGCGTGGACATACGAATGGACACATAATCTTGAAATCGGGTCTCCGTACACGGAAGACATAATTGCACTCCAGACTGCGCTCACAAAGAATGGAGTGTACTTTAGTGAAATAACAGGAGGGTTCTATGCAAAGACCTATGTCTCCGTAAAAGCGTTCCAGGATAAGTATGGTATTGAGCCCACTGGTTTCGTTGGGCAACAAACGCGGACAAAGTTGGACGAATTATATTAAATAAGGTATACTTAATAGAGTATAAAATTTTATCAATAAAAATTTGGAATTTAATTTATGAATTATTACATAGATGTTTTAAAAAAGTATGCAGTATTTAGCGGGAGGGCAACAAGGAAAGAGTATTGGATGTTTGTACTATATAATATGCTTATTAGTTTTGCGTTCAATTTTCTTATTATTTTTGGTGTTAAAGTAAGCATAGTTTTTGTGTTGAGTATGCTTTTTTTATTGGCAATCTTTATTCCAAGCATAGCGGTATTAGTGAGAAGACTTCATGACACCAATCACAGTGGGTGGTGGGCTTTTATCAATTTTATCCCTGTTATTGGCATGATTGTTCTGTTTGTTTTTCTTGTAACTGATAGTCAGGCAGGAGAAAATAAATACGGTTCAAATCCAAAAGAGGTGGTTATTGGTTAGTTTTTGGTATAAGGTTTACGATTACCGAAAACGGCCTTCGGTAAAGGGCTTGCCCCCACACCTATTTTGTCATTGTTCTGTTTTTATAAAACGAATCACTGTTGCTCTAACATTCTTACCGAAATCCGAGTCAAGCAATGTGTTTGGCCAGAACATAAAAACAATGCAAAAATAGGTGTGGGGGCTTGACTATTATTATCGTTCTGCTAAGATGACTTTTGTATCGCAATTATAGAGCGATATTGTGTTTCATATTACTTTATTATAATTTATTAGATAATTTATTTGTTTGTTGCCCAAAAAAGTCTATTAAGAGCCTATCCACTATCTTCATTTCGGTCTGAATCTTCTGATTTTGGCTACGACTTGTTGAAAATTTTTTGAAATATCTCGATATTCCTCAAAATTTTCAACTTCGTCTCGCGCAAAATAAGAAAATTCATCTTCGAAAGCAAGATTGTGAACAGGCTCTCGGTTTCTCGTGTATGGACTTTTGTTGGCAACAGACCACAAGATATTATGGCAGAAGTATTTGATCGTTCAAAACCCCATGTAAATGTAGGTACCATCGGACATGTTGACCACGGCAAGACCACCCTCACCGCCGCAATCTTGCATGTGCTTAATTTGGCGGGAAAGCAGGTGAAGATGAGGACCGTTGACCAGATTGACGGCGCTCCCGAGGAAAAAGCCCGCGGTATTACTATTGCGCTTTCGCACAATGAATATGCGACTGATGCGCGCCACTACGCGCACATTGACGCGCCTGGCCACGCTGACTATATCAAAAATATGATTACGGGCGCCGCGCAGATGGACGGCGCTATCTTGGTGGTTGCCGCAACAGACGGTGTGATGCCTCAGACACGAGAGCACATCCTCCTTGCTCAACAGATTGGCGTGCCAAAGATTATCGTATTCATCAATAAATGCGACCTTGTTGACGAGGCAGAAATGATTGATATGGTAGAAGAAGAAGTTCGCGAGCTTCTTACGAAATACAAGTATGATGGCAAGGGTGCTCCGGTTATCCGCGGTTCAGCGGTAAAAGCCCTTGATGCAAAGGGAGTAGACGATGAGTGGGCAAAGAAAATCCTTGACCTTGCAAATGCTCTTGACACATATATTCCTGTGCCTGAGCGTGATATAGTAAAACCATTCCTTATGCCTGTTGAAGATGTATTCTCTATTGAAGGTCGTGGCACTGTGGTTACGGGTCGTATTGAGCGCGGTGTGGTAAAGATTGGTGATGAAATTGAGATCGTTGGCATTAAAGATACGGTAAAGACATCCGTTACGGGTATTGAAATGTTCAATAAGTCGCTTCAGGAAGGTATGGCGGGGGACAATGCAGGAATCCTTCTCCGTGGTGTAAAAAAAGAGGATATTACGCGAGGCCAGGTGCTCGCGAAACCTGGTTCTTTGTCTCCTCATACAGAATTTGATGCGGAAATGTATGTTCTCACCAAAGAAGAAGGTGGACGACACACCCCGTTCTTTAATGGGTACAAGCCACAGTTTTATATTCGCACAACAGATGTAACGGGTGAGGCAACATTGCCAGCGGGAACTGAAATGGTTATGCCGGGGGATACCGTTAAACTTAAGATCAAACTCATCGCGCCCATTGCGCTTGAAGCACAGCATCGTTTTGCTATTCGCGAAGGAGGGCGAACCGTAGGAGCGGGTGTCGTAACAAAAATCATCGCATAAATACTGCTCGGAGCCGTCTTGTGCGGGGTACGGATATTTTTCTGCTGAAAAATTCCTCGTGCTCGCGCCGTCGCGCTCGCAAGTCCCCGCACAAGAGGCATCCTCGCTCCGAGGAAAAATACAAATACAATATGACAACAGCAAAAAAAACTACGACTACGAAATCTGTAGCCAAGAAGGGTACAGGCAAAGAAACAGTCCAAAAACTTCGTATTCGCGTGCGCGCGTATGAGAATAAGATTCTTGATAATTCAGTAAAACAGATTATTGATACCGCGCTTCGCTATGACGCGGAAGTTCTCGGTCCAATTCTGTTGCCTACGGAATTCAAGAAATACACCGTCAATCGCTCAGCATTCATTTACAAGAATGCGCGCGAACAATTTGAGATGAGGATACATAAACGCTTGATTGATATTCTGAACCCTGCGGCCAAAGTTATGGAAGCTCTTACAAACCTTAGTTTGCCTTCTGGTGTTGATATTGATGTAAAAATGATGTAGCGCTTCGCGCAAGTAAAAAGTTCGTAAAGTTTATAAAGTTGAAAGTAGATACGGACACGATTATTAGTTATTAAAAAATACCAACATCCGGCCACTCTGTGAGATTAGGATGCAATGGTTTCCGTTAGAGATTACGAGGACGCACAGCGTCTCTATCTCTAACGGGATAAATACCGCTATGAAATTTATACTCGGAAGAAAAGAAAATATGGTGTCGTTTGTCGGGAATGACGGGCGCGCGACGGGGGCAACCCTTCTTTCGGTTGGGCCTCTCGTGGTGACTCAGATTAAAACAAAAAAAGATGACGGCTATGACGCTGTGCAGGTTGGATTTGGCGCGCGCGCAGTAAAGAACATCTCAAAAGCGGTCATTGGCCACACAAAAGACCTTGGAAATTTCGCATCTATTCGCGAATTTCGCGTGGAAGACGGAAATAAGTGGAAAAAAGGAGACACTATTGATGCCTCGCTTTTTGCAGTAGGCGACAAGGTTATTGTTTCAGGTGTTTCAAAAGGGAAAGGGGTTCAGGGGGTGGTTAAACGCCACGGTTTTCATGGCGGGCCTCGTACTCATGGGCAGAAACATTCAGAAAGGGAACCGGGATCAATCGGTGGTGGCGCGCGCGCTGGCGGACGCGTGGCAAAAGGGATGCGTATGGCGGGACGAATGGGTTCTGACCGCATTACAGTAAAGGGGCTAACTATTCTCGGGGTTGATACGGTGAATGGAAAGATATTGGTATCAGGATGTGTTCCCGGGCATACGGGAACATTGGTGGAAGTAGTAAGCAAGGACGGTAAGTAGAAAGTTCATAAAGTTTGTAAAGTTCATAAAGTGAAAACAAAATGACTTACAATTTCTTTATAAACTTTATAAACTTTTAACTTTATAAACTAATTATATGGAAGCAATTATTTACAATACAAAAGGGAAAGAGTCGGGAAAGATTGCCTTGAGCGAAAAGGTATGGGGGCTTAAATGGAATGGAGACTTGATCCATCAAGTTGTTACTTCAATGCGTTCAAATGCGCGCGCTGGAACCGCGAAGGCCAAAGACAGAAGCGAAGTCTCTGGCGGAGGGAAAAAGCCATGGCAACAAAAGGGTACAGGGCGCGCGCGCCACGGATCATCCAGATCTCCAATATGGAGACATGGTGGTGTTACGCACGGCCCTCTTGCAGAAGAGAATAATGATAAGAAAATCAACAAAAAAGTGCGCATCAAGGCGCTTCACACGATCCTTTCAGAGAAGCTTCGCAGGAACGAAATTCTTTTTATTGATACCATCTCACTCCAAGAGCCGAAAACGCGCGAGGCAAAAAATATCATTACCGCCATTTCCGGGATTAAGGGCTTTGAAAAGATTCTTACCAAGAAAAATAATGCCACATATATCGCGACAGGAGAAACACCCGCCATCATTCAAAAGAGTTTCGCAAATTTCGGAAATATGCATATTGATTCAATTAAAAATATGAATTCTCTTGATCTCTTAAATTATAAATTTGTTGTGATTATTATGCCTAAGTTGAGCGTTCCGTTTATTGAAGGCAAACTTTCCTCATAGCTATTAACCATTTATTATCCTATGTCTATTTTCAAAAAAATAAATAAAACATTTTCTTCAAGCGCAGTGGCGAGCAAGAAGAAGAAAGAATCTCCCAAGTCGGAGATCAAAAGCGCCGTTCTTATCCGTCCGTATATTAAAGAAAAATCAGCTATTCTCGCCGACGAGAAGGGCACCTATGTGTTTGAGGTTGCTTTGCGCGCCAACAAAATAGAGATAGCCCGCGCTGTCGCGAGTATTTACGGGTTTACTCCCATTCGTGTAAATATCATAAATCTTCCTTCCGCGCGGGTTTTTAAACGCGGAAAATATGGAGTGAGAGCGGGAACGCGAAAAGCCCTCGTTACGCTTAAAAAAGGGGAGAAAATAGAGTTTATGTAGATAAATTAAGGAGCAAAGCGACTATAATTTATCTACCCAGTTAAATGATTTCAAATTGGAATGAAATTTTACTATGTTTACGCTCTACAATCAGACAAGGATAAAAACTTCTATGTTGGGTATACGGAAGATTTGAAATCACGATTTGAGCAACATCAAAGATGACAGGTAGAGTCTACAAGAGACCGCCGTCCACTAAGATTATTTACTCAGAAGCTTGTCTTGGTAAACGCGACGCTCTTCACCGCGAGAAGTACCTAAAGACACATCTTGGCAGGCGGTTTCTTCAAAACAGGCTCAAATCGTATTTAACCGGGTGATGATTTTAATAGTCGTTTGCCTATTGCTTGTAAATATCAAAGAATTATAGTAATGTACGGAAACAAAATAAAATAGAGTTTGATGGGGTACGAACTTGGCAAACTCGTTAAAATCAACCATGAATCCCGTTAGAGATCATTCATTTATATATTTAACGAAAACACAAGGTGGTGGACAAGAGGATGAAGCAATGATAGTATCGTAAAAATTGACGGTTCTGCAAAAATATCGCGAACAAACATTAAACATTATTAGATAATTATTTTATAGATAGTATTCAGAGAATTTTCTGCAGAACCTATCTTTAACGGGATGAAAAAATATAAACCAATAACACAATCGCTCCGCCACACGGCAACTGTCTCGTATCGTGGCGTATTGACCGCAAAAGAACCGATAAAATCTTTGACCAAGGGGTTTAAGCGGAGTGTAGGTCGCAATGCCGATGGACGCATCACTTCACAACATAAAGGTGGTGGACATAAACGCCTTTTCCGTGATATTGATTTTCGTATGCAGAAATTTAACATTCCCGCAAAGGTTGAGACTATTGAATATGACCCAAACCGTTCGGGCTTTATCGGTGCGGTATGTTTTGCCGACGGCGAACGCAGATACATGCTTCTTCCAAAGGGAGTGAATGTCGGGGATAGTGTTATAACCTCTGAAGATGCTCCCATAAAACCAGGGAATCGCATTCCTCTCCGTAAAGCTCCCGTAGGCACTTTTGTCTATAATGTTGAAATCAAGCCAAACAGCGGCGCGCGTATTGCGCGTGGAGCAGGGAGTTACGCTGAAGTTGTCGCAAACAATGAAGGGCAGACAAATCTCAAGATGCCTTCAGGAGAGATTCGCAAGGTTCCTGAAAATGCATGGGCTTCAATCGGTATCGTTTCTAACGAAGAATATAAACATCGCAATCTTGGGAAAGCGGGGAGGTCGCGCTGGCTCGGCATTCGCCCTAAAGTGCGCGGTACCGCGATGAACCCCGTAGACCATCCGTATGGTGGAGGCGAGGGTCGCCAAGGGCGCGGGACCAAACGCCCAAAGACTGCTCACGGCAAGATCACCGGCGGGCGAAAATCGCGTACTCCGAAAAAATACTCAAATACTTTTATTGTTGCTCGTCGCACAACAAAGAAGAATAGGTAATGTTTGTTTAGATGAAAAAGGACCAACCTTTTTGAATTCCCAAGGTCGGTCCTTTTTATAGTCAATGTTGAACTCGGGATAAGCTGACTTGACATTTTAATATAAAAGGTTTATATTTAATACTAGAAAAGTTGTTTGAAATAAAAGAAAAAGAATAAGTTCCAGTTGGTTCAGCTCAAGTGAGGTGAATCGGTGTTGGGGCTTAAACGGAAAAATGAAAAGAAAAGGAGAAGAAAATGAAGAAACTGTTGCTGTTCATTTTTTGTTTATTTAGCATCACCGCTTGCGGGGTGGGCGGAGGAGGTGGGGGGAGTCCTTCGTCTCCACCAAATACACCGCCACAGACGACGGCGTATTATGAGATATCCGGGGATGCAGGAGGTGTTCCCGGAGCGACCATTGCATTAACAGGGTCGCTGTCAATGATAACCACGAGCGACGCCAGCGGAGGGTATATCTTCACAGATGTACCAAACGGAAGCTACACCGTTACACCAGTTCTTTCGGGCTATACATTTAGCCCAACAAGTGCGGTGGTAACAGTAAGCGGTGGAAATGTTGCTGGGGTTAATTTTACGGCAACAGTCGCAATCCCATCCACATACAGCATCCTTGGTGCTGTAACGGGTGTCCTCGGAGGAGGAGCGACGGTCTCTTTGTCCGGCGCGTCAACAGATCTCGTAACAACAGATGGAAGCGGTAACTACAGTTTCTCGGGTCTTACGAACGGAAGCTACACTGTTACCCCGTCTCTTTCGGGCTATACATTTAGCCCAACAAGTGCGGTGGTAACAGTAAGCGGTGTCTCCATTGCCGGGGTTAATTTTACGGCAACGGCAAACAGTGTCCCCGCTTACAGTATTTCTGGTACCGTAAGCGGAACAGCGGGCGCAACGATCAATCTGATCGGTACATCCATCGCGAGCGTCACCACTGATGGGAGCGGTAACTATAGCTTCTCCGGTCTCGCAAACGGAAGCTACACCGTTACCCCAGTTCTTTCGGGCTATACATTTAGCCCGATAAATGTGGATGTAACAGTAAGCGGTGGGAATGTTGCTGGGGTTAATTTTACGGCAACGGCTGTAATTGTAGGGACGCTTGACACGAGTTTCGGGTCAAGCGGAGTAGTAAACATTGGTGTCTCGGCTTGGCCGGGAACTGATGAGGGAAGGGGGGTCGCTATCCAGCCCGATGGAAAATTCGTCGTGGTGGGTAGGGGAGGTGATGACTCGTTTCTTTTAAGAGTCAATGCCGACGGCTCGCTTGACACGAGTTTTGGGTCAAGCGGGATTATTGTTATCCCTAACTACAGTTATTCCTCCGTCGTCATTCAGTCGGACGGAAAAATTGTGGTAGGTGGAGCAGCTATAATCGATGTCGCTGTCGCTCGTTACGATGACACAGGGGTGCTGGACCCGACCTTTGGGGTTGGGGGCATCACAACGATAGACATCGGGGCAACAAGCGACTTCATAAACGGTCTGGCCCTTCAGGCAGACGGAAAAATCCTCGCCGCTGGGCAGAGTGGCACAAATTCTGCCATCATCAGGATAATGTCGTCTGGATCACCTGATGCGACATTTGGCGCTGGTGGTGTTGTCATTACGACAACAAGCGTTAGCAGTGCCGCAACAGCGGTTGCCGTCCAGTCGGACGGCAAAATCGTCACATCAGGATACACGAGTGTCGGTTGGCTCGTCACAAGATATAACAGTGACGGCTCGCTTGACACAGGTTTCGCAACAAACGGCAAGGCAACGACGGTCATAGGCGCGAGTTTTAACGCGTACTATAAAAGCGATTTTGCCTATGGTATCGCAGTTGATACCGGAGGAAAGATTGTTGTTGTGGGCGGTACGGGAGGGAGTTGTGTTCCACCGAACTGTTTTAGCGAATATAAAGTTGCCGTTGCGCGATACAATGCCGACGGCTCGCTTGACACGAGTTTCGGGTCAAGCGGAATACAGACAGGGGGCACCGGCTTTGCTCGCCGGGTAGCCATCCAATCCGACGGAAAGGTCGTCGTGGTTGGGAAACAAGATAGCATAAGGATAATCGTCAATAGGTTTACCGTCAACGGTCTTCTAGACACATCATTCAGCGCGGATGGTGTTATAGAAGAGGATGTTAATGTGGGAACCCATGTCCATTTCTATTGGTCGGAAGGGTACGATCTTGTACTCCAGCCAGACGGCAAGATTGTCGTCGTAGGATTTGTATGCACCGGGGTTAATGGTGTTAACTCCGACATACTTCTTCTGCGATATAGGTAAGTTGCAAAAGATGATCTTTAATAACCCCTACGGCAATATCGTAGGGGTTATCTTTTTGCGCACATCTTTCAGAGTTATCCACATATTCCCCAGAAGACTGTATGTACGAATACATTGTATTTAAAAATGATATGTTATATGCTATTAGTAATGAAATATTTTTCTCCTCATATTATGCATAAAATAGTTCCCCTTTCTATTATCGGAGTTTTTTTTACGGTTCTCTATATAGTACATCCAAATTTCCTCACGGCGACAAAAGCGGAGTCGGCGACAAATAGTTTGTCTGGATTTGCGTGGAGTGATACGGTCGGATGGATTAGTTTTAGCAATACGAGCGATGGCTCGGCATCGGTATACAGTGTCAAGGTAGATACTGTCACAGGCGCTTTTTCCGGGTACGCATGGAGCGACAATATCGGCTGGATTAGTTTTAACCGTACGGTGACTAACAATCCTCCCAGCGCTCCTTTCAACACAGGGAGCGGGTCTATTGCCAAGATTGACCTAACCACAGGTAAAGCAACCGGCTGGGCACGCGCTCTTTCCGGGTGTGAGGAAGTTGCTGGAACACCCGTGATTTCGTGCGCGAGCACTAACGCTGGTCTTGCTTCAGCAGGATGGGATGGGTGGATTAAGCTGTCGGATGACACCAATACAAACTGGCTTGATAAAGGAGTATTGGTCGATGTATTCACGGGGGATTTTAGCGGTTACGCATGGGGCTCGGAAGTTGTCGGGTGGGTCGATTTTGCCGCGCATCCGACATACGGCGGAGGTGTTAAGATTACGCCTCCTTTCAAGTGCTCCCCCCTTTCGGATCCGTACGGGGTGTGTGATGCCACACAAGTTTGTTTGGCGAGCGGGGGTGGAACATGTATCCTTCCGAATGGTTCTTGTTCCACAGATTCTAATTGTGGTGGTAGCCAAGTCTGTAAAAATGGGACATGCAGACCTCCAGACTATTGCACCAGTCGCGCCGATTGCCCAAGCGGTATCTGTGATCTCGAAACGAATAAATGCGCCGCTTCCGGCGGAAGCGGTTGCGGAGATAGTACATGTAGCGCGGGAGAGACCCTCCTTATTTGTCCATGGGATTGCAAGGGGAAGGTTAAGCAGTTTTAAGATGTACTCAATGAAATGAATCCCGTTAAAGATCACACAGTTTCTAAAATCTACATTTGCTCGTATTTTATGTTTAATGGTATGCTATTTAACAATACATTAATTAACTACGGAAATCCTATTTCCTATCTTTAACGGGATGAACAGAAAAAACACACTCATTGGTATTTTTGTCATCATCATTCTCTTGGCAGTGTCTTTTCTCGCGTATCAATTTATTTCTGATACAGTAGAACAAAAACAAGACAGTGTTCAAACAAGAGAGCTTACCGAAAGCGAAAAACTTATGAAGCGACAAATTGACGAACTCGATGCTTTGCGGGAAAAATATCAGGCGCAAAATAGAGGACAATCCACAACATCAATTCAAAGTCAGATAAAAGAATTGGACACATTAAGGAACCAAGCGCTTAAACAAAAGACAACTCAAAATCAAAAGACGATACGGCTACAACTGAAAGAGCTTGACGATCTCCGCTTGTCTGCGCAGGCAGGCGTGTAGAATTAATTTAATGATAAAGAATAATTGATCATCTTTAGCTCGTCGTAAACAAACAGCAAGACTATGAAAAACTACACCCAATCA
>CAYIHV010000007.1:0-13949 GCA_964363315.1 uncultured Candidatus Saccharibacteria bacterium | reverse complement strand
GGATAGGCGGAACAAAAAAATAAAACCTTAAAATAATACCTTGCTCTACGACTATGCTTTTCGACAGGAATTCCGCTTCGAAACGAGATTTGAGACAGGTTTCAAGTAAGTTTCTTTTATTTTACTTGGTTATTTTATTTGTGTATACTGTCTCTTATGAAAGGCATATTGGAAATATTCAAAAAGAGTCTTTATAACCCTGAATTTTATCGTGGAGTTTCCAATGCTCCATTTAAAGACGCGTTTTACTATTATGTAGAAATCACGGCGCTTCTTACTTTGGCGCTGACTGCGGTTATTTCCGTAAATCTCATACCGCAGGGAGTGCGATTTCTCAGAGAACAAGCACCCATCCTTATTGAGGAGCATTATCCTCAAGGTCTTGTGGTCACCATTGAGAAAGGTCAAGCTCATACGAATGTCGCTCTGCCGTATATTATTTCAAAAAAGGACGGGCTATCAAAAATCCTTGAAGGAAGTGATTTTGAGAACCTTCTTGTCATTGATACTCAAAACGGCTTTGATAAAGATACTTTTGATAAATACAAAACATTTGCGCTTCTTACCAAGACCGAATTGATAACGAAAGATACCCGCAATAAGACCACCATTCAAGATCTTCGCGGAGTTCCCGATGTGGTCGTGAGTCAGGAAACACTCGCTACTCTCGTCCTAAAAGCGAGGGGTATGCTCGTATACTTTATTCCCGCAGGGATTCTGGCAGTGCTCATTCTCCTTTTTACCGGCTACCTCATCTACCTTATTCCGCTCCTCCTTTTTGCCCTCATCCCCTTTATCTTTGCGTGGACAAAGAACACCCCCATCTCTTACGCAGGTGCTTACAAGATGAGCATATACGCTGGAGTTCCGGGGCTTGCGCTCAAAACATTCCTCAATATGTTCGGTTTCTTTTTTGTCCCCGCATACCTGTCATTCCTTGTTTTTGTTTTGATTATCATTCTCAATATGAGGGGAATAGAACAGGAATCGCTATTTAAAAATAAGTAAATAAATATGAACGAATGCGAACACCTTGCTTCAGACGAGACGATCAAAAAAACAGTCGCTTCCCTTAAAGAACGCAACATAAATGTTGTCGTTGTGGCTACGCGCGCCGAGGCACTTGAAAAAATTAAAGAGCTTATTCCTGCGGGGGCAGGGGTGATGAATGGATCATCGGTAACGCTTCAAGAAATAGGATTTGTTGACTATTTGCAAAAAGGAAACCATAAATGGAAAAATATACACGAAGATATTCTCAAAGAAAAAGACCCCGTAAAACAAGTAGAACTTCGCAAACAAAGCGTTTCCACTCCGTATTTTCTGGGGAGCGTACATGCTATTACTGAAGAGGGGCAAGTAATCGTTGCTTCCGCGTCGGGAAGCCAGATTCCGAGTTATGCATTTACTTCGGATAATGTTATTTGGGTTGCTGGCGCGCAGAAAATTGTGCCCGATTTGGATAGCGCAATGAAGCGGCTCAATGAGTATGTCATTCCTCTTGAAAATAAACGGATGCAAGGCGTGGGGTACCCCGGTACCATCCTTGGCCGTGTTCTCATCTTTGAACGCGAGATTATGCCGAACCGCCATATTACGCTTATTCTCGTAAAAGAGAAGTTAGGATTTTGATTTATTA
This sequence comes from uncultured Candidatus Saccharibacteria bacterium, assembly GCA_964363315.1. Lineage (GTDB taxonomy): Bacteria > Patescibacteriota > Minisyncoccia > Phycocordibacterales > UBA1550 > UBA1550. Next base: position 12,310 of record CAYIHV010000007.1, on the reverse strand, counting down.
CGAATTATAATTCCGAACCCAAATAGTATTGTTGAAATAACAGCCGACAGAATACAGTAAATACAAAATGCGCCGATAAGGAATTTTTGCACATAGATAAAATACAAAGACAGCAGAAATCCAAGGGTCGTCGCAAAGAGAATTAACCGCGCGAATATATATTTTTTCGTATCAAGATAAAGGATTCCCAGTACGGCAGTGGCGAGATAAAATACCATCCCATATGCCGAGAGGGGAATACCAAAAAGCGCTGAATAGGGAGATTTAGAAACTTCATCACATCCAGTAAAGCCGAGGACGCACGGTATCGGTCCCCCCGACATTCGCTTTGCGAGGAGAAATGTTGAATCAGCAAAGCCAATGAAGGAGAGCACAATAACAAATCCAATGAGGATTATGGAGAATCTTTTGGTTGACGGATTATCCATGAATGAGCGCGTATTCTATGAGAGCTTTGAATTCTTCGTACCCGCGCGGATTTTGCATTTTTTTGCCGTTGAGATAAAACGATGGGGTGGAATTGACTCCAGCGCTTAATCCCGTCTCTTTGTCGTGAGAAACATTATTTTTGGTGACCACTGATTTGGTGTCAGTTTTAAAGAGGGAGATATCTAGGCCGATATCTTTGGCATATCCTTCAAAAATCTTCTCTGCGCTAGTTTCTTCCGACCAATCTGATTGGTGTTCAAAGATTATGTTGTGCATCTCCCAAAATTTACCTTGATTGCCTGCGGCCTCTGACGCATAACTAGCAAAGAGAGCATTTTTATGTTGAGGAAGAGGGAAGTGGCGATAGGTAAATGAAAGGCGGTCTTTGTATTCCTCGAACACTTTTTCGATTGTAGGATAATAAGCGCCACATGCAGGACACTGAAAGTCGCTATATTCAACGAGGGTAATTTTCGGGTTTTTGGCACCCTTGGTCCAGTCAGTATCGGTAATCTGTTCCGTGAGAAGTCCTTGAGTATTTTGAGCAGGTATTCCTGTTGGGGAAGTCGCAACATTCCATATTGCGAATATCGTAATCCCAACAACCAAAATCACTGAAACCCATATAATAATTCTTTTTTGTGTATCCATCCCGTTAGAGGTAGGAAATTATTAAATTTCCGTAGTTAATTATTGATTATTAAAAATCCGACTTTTTGCATATATACCACCCGCTAGACTTTATATAAAGTCATATGACCTCTAACGGGATCCATAGTGTTTGTATTGTAACAAAGCAAGTATATAAAGGCAAATTAAATGTGGGTGGAATGTAGAATATAGAATGTGGAATAATCTGTGTCCTGCCCACGATTGATTCAACATTCAACCCAATATGGTGTAGAATATCCTTATGCGATATTTAAACTCAAAAGAGGATGGAGGGTTAAAAGATAAGGACGATGACATTCGCGCGCGCGCGCTTGAATATACGGCAACAATGAGAAGGGCGATGAGCGACAGCAAGTATACGCTACCCGAAGCGTCGCTCCGTCTTCCACTTGATCGCGCTCTCTATGAGAAATCCGCCACACTTGCGGGCAAGATTGGAAGTGAGCGTCTTAACTATGTGATACATATTGGTATTGGTGGCTCAAGTTTGGGTACACAGGCAGTTTACGAAGCGTTGTTTGGTGTCCTTGATAGATATAATCCTTTTGCGCCAAAGATGCTTTTTGCGGAGACTTGCGATCAGGGTATTCTTTCCGATATTTCCGAAATCGTCTTGAATGAAGTTGAGATAAAAGAAGAGATTATCATTGTTATTTCAAGCAAATCGGGAACGACGACAGAGACAATAATGAACGCGTCTATTATCATAGGCGCTTTGCAGAAAAAATTCGGCTCTATCGCCGATCGTGTCGTATGTATCACTGAAGAAGGATCGCCCCTTTGGAGAGCGGGTGAAGAGCAAGGATTTTCTTTGCTCCCTATTCCGAAGATGGTGGTGGGGAGATACTCGGTCTTTTCTCCAGTGGGGATGTTTCCTCTTCTTGTCGTAGGTCTTGACGCAAAACTTCTTCTTAAGGGGGCTGAAGAAGAATTGCATGATTGTATTGACAATGGGGTAGAGAGTCGCGCTTTTCGCGCCGCTCTTGATTTTTTTGAGTGGAATAAAAAGGGCACGCATATTTTTGACATCTTTTTATTTCATCCAGAGCTGGAATCTTTTGGAAAGTGGTATCGGCAACTTTTTGCGGAAAGTTTAGGGAAAGAAACTACCACAGAAGGAGCGACGAAGACCCCATTGCTTGTTCCCACCGTATCGCTCGGTTCAACCGACCTTCATTCCGTGGAACAGATGCATCTCGCTCATCCCCTCGCCATGGCGCGTACCCTTGTTCGTGTAAGCGCGCCTCATTGGGATAATAGTCCTTTCGTCCACGAGCGCAGAGTCGCGTCTCTCGTCCCCGGAGTTTTTGGTCGCGCTCCGCGCCAGATCATGGATGCGGTCTATGAGGGGGTGAAAAGGGCTTACGATGCGCGAGGAGCGCTGTATGCCGAGATTGAACTTCCGGATATTTCTTTGGAAACTATCGGCGCGCTTCTTCAATTTGAAATGTGTGTGGTTATGCATCTTGCCCATCTTCTCCACATTGATCCATTTAATCAACCCAATGTTGAGGAATACAAGAAGGAGGTGCGGGAAATATTGGGGATGGAGGAAAGACCATGATTTTTTGAAACAGTTATTGTCTCTCTATGAAATATGGTACAATATCTGTAAGTTAATCTTATCAATAATTATCAATATTGTATGAAATATCTTTTACTTATAAGCGCGGTGTTTGTCCCTTTTGTCGCTTTTGCGGATACGACGAGCACTCTTATCCAATTTGAAAATTACTCAGGGATATTTGAATCCATATCCCTCTGGTCAACGATCGTTATCGCTTTTACGACGAGTATTATGGTGTGGGCACTGGGACGCAAGATGCATGGGGGAGTACTTGGAAAAGTGCTCGCTTACTTTAGTATCGGTATGACACTCATCTTTTTTGGATTTGTCACTGAAGTGCCATGGTTTCAAAATCTTCCTCATATTTATCTCAAACTTATCCACGATTCGCTTTATATTGTCGGGTATATTTTGATGGGGATAGCGGCGAACAAACTCCTCAATGTTATTAAGGGGGAGTAATAATTATATTTACTATTATGAATCAAGAAGAACAATACAAAGCTGTCATCTCTGAGATAATCGCTAAACAAAGTTTGATTTTGGGACCTGAAATGGCGATTATGCGCGCGAAGAAGATACGAGAAATCATTATCTCTCCCGAAGGAAAAGTAGTTGAGGTAAAGGGAGATTCTTCAGACGCGCTCAAAAAACTTATTGATGTTTATGTGGAGCTTTCTGGTCAAATTGTGCGGAATGCCCTCACTCCTATTTTTATAAAATATCCCGAGGTTAAATCTAATTAAAAATAAAAATTGAAGACGACCTGCCCGCCACTGCCTGTCGCTCAAAAGGAACAGTCAGGCGATGGCAGGCGGGAAAACTAAAAAAATAATGCAAGATTAAAAAATAGTTAAACTTTTATTTATTACGACCCCAATGTTGTCTTCCAGCGAAATTTTACTTGTTATTCTAATCTTGATTTCGGGCGTTCTTTATATAGGAATAATCACTTTTTCCTATTGGTGGTTCCGTCGCTCTCGTCGCAATGTGGCAGAAAAAGACAGAGAGATCAAGTATCATCTCTATGAAGTTGCCATTTTGAAGGAGATATCCGACCGCACAGGATACTCGCTCAATATTAAAAAGATACTGGATGTCATCGCGGGGTCACTCGGTCAATTTCTGGAATATAGCGCGGTTTCGTATATGCTCATTGAGCCGTCAAAGATTCTTTTTAAGATTGATCTTGAACATTCCGTTTCTTCACAATTTATCAATGAAATAAAAAAAAGAATGATTGATTCACTCTCGGCGCTCCTCGGGCGTGATATTTCAGCCAATCAAATAGAAGAGACCATAACTGGGGCTTTAACCAATGAAGATATTTCGGAGCCGGTACGGTCGTACTTCAATATTCCCCTTGTCATCGGGCAAGAGCTTGTGGGGGTGCTTACGATTGCGGACACAAAAGCGGGTCTCTACAGAGAAAAAGAAATGGAGATTCTCTATAAGATAGTAAACCAAGCTTCTCAAGCGGTAACGAAACTTGAAGAAGTCATTAAATCGGAGCAAGGTAAGATCGTGGCAATGATTGAAAGTATGGTTGAGGGAGTAGTGATGACCGATCTCAATTATCGTGTTGTTGCCGTAAATCCCGCCGCTAGGTCCATCATTGGATACAAAGAATCAGGGGACCCCACCATATTTGATTTCATTGATGTTTTTAAGGATACTTTTGATATAAAGAGCAAACTTGAAGAGGCTGTTAAATTGGATAAGAAAGTCTCCACAGAAGAAGTCTTATTTAATCAAAAATACTATCAAATACTGGTAACTCCCGTAAAATCAAGTAGTGGGGCAACAAAGGGAGAAGTTTTGGGTGGCGCGGTTATTTTTCATGATATTACAAATGAAAAAGAGGCAGAAAAGATGCGGAGCGACTTTACTTCAATGCTCGTGCACGAACTTAGGTCTCCATTGGGGAATATAAAGAAGATCGGAGAGCTTTTGAAGTCCCCGAAGATTCTTGATGATAAGAAGATAACAAATGAATATGTGTCAATGCTTTATGAGAGTTCGTCTTCAATGCTTGATATGGTAAACGACCTTCTTGATGTCGCAAAGCTTGAATCAGGCAAGCTTACTATTGATAAACAACCATCAAGTCTTCGGGAGATTATTCTTGTATGTATAAAATCTTTTGAGATGACAGCACAGGCGCTTTCTCTCCAAATCAAGACTTCTTTTGGCGCGAATATACCAACACTCATTGACATAGACACAAAGAGGATCACTCAAGTCTTGAATGATTTTCTTTCAAACGCGCTCAATCATACTTCTCATGGAGGGGAGATAACGGTCCTTTGTTTTTTACATAAAAAAGGGGAGGGGATTGACGATGAGGTGAAGAAACAAGGAATGCCGTGGGTTGCAGATAATGAACAGAATATCCTTACAGAAGATATTCCAAACAGCATTGTTGTTGCGGTCACTGATACGGGAGAAGGGATACCACCTCTTTCTCTCAAGAAACTTTGGAATAAATTCACTCAATTTGAATCAAGTGTGAGGCAGAAAGACCATCAGGGGACGGGGTTGGGACTGGTCATTGTAAAAGGAATTATTGAGGCGCACGGAGGTGCGGTAGGGGTGAGGTCAAAGCCGGGAGTAGGAAGCACTTTCTATTTCACGCTTCCTCTTGTATACTAAGATAAACAAAATGGAAACAAAGAAAAAAATATTGATCATTGACGATGACAAGATTTTCTCAAAAATCCTTCGTGATTGGTTAACAGCAGGAGGAGATAAATATGAGGTTATCGCTGTTTTTGACGGAGAAGAAGGGTTTAATGTCGCTTCTCGCGAGAAACCTGACCTAATTTTATGCGATCTTGTGATGCCAAAGGTTAGTGGCATTGATTTCCTTAAAAAGCTCAGGGCGGAGAAGTGGGGCAAAAATATCCCCGTGATCATTCAAACACAGCTTTCCGACCTTGAAAAAATGGGTGAGGGAGCGGAGCTTGGTGTGCTTGGGTATATTGTCAAATCGGATTATCTTATGGAAGATATTATTAAGCAAGTGGAGGATGTCCTTAAATAACTATGGAAACACACAAAATACAACTTTATAGAGCACTCACAGTGCTTGTCTTGGTTGGCGCGGTTTTTGCGGGGGCGAAAATAATAACCGAGATAAAGGAATACCGTTTTATTGGTGGTGGGGTATCTGCCACGAATACGATTTCAGTTTCAGGGGAAGGAGAAGTCTTTGCTGTGCCTGATATTGCAACCATTTCTTTTAGCGTTCGCGAAGAATCAAAAAAGGTTTCTGATGCGCAGAACAAAGTAAGCGCTAAAATAAAAACGACGCTCGCGGCGATACGAAATCTCGGCATACCTGACAAAGATATCAAAACGCAGAATTATAATTCGTATCCGAAATATGAATGGCAAGAAGGAACGGTTTCGTGTTTAAGTTTGAATTGTCCGCCATCTCGCCCCGGCAAGCAGGTACTTCTTGGGTACGAAGTGTCGCAGTCGGTGACCATTACGGTGCGTAACCTTGATCTCGTAAACGGACTTGCTTACGCGCTTGGGGGAGCGGGGGTAAATGATATGAATGGCCCGAATTTTGCCATTGATAAACAGGATGATTTGAAAGCAGAGGCGCGCAAAGAAGCTATTGATAAAGCGCGCGCCAAAGCGGAAGTCCTCGCGCGCGACCTCGGCGTATCGCTCGTCCGTGTCGTATCGTTTTCTGAGGGGCAGAATTATCCTATCTATGCGCGCGCTATGATGGCGGAAAGTATGGGTGGTGTATCCAAAGACGCAAGCGCTCCCGAGCTTCCTCAAGGGGAAGAAAAAATAACCTCCAGTGTGACGGTGACCTATGAGATACGGTAGGGCTTGCCAGTATATTTACTCCACGCCCCATTTGTTCGGAGTCCTTGATAGCAGTTGGTAGATGGTAAAATAATTGCGTAAAAAGTTTTTTGTCATTCATGGTGACAATGACCCAAATGTTCCATTAGATAATGCAAAATTTTTATCACAAAACCTAAATGGAGTACTGATTGTTGTTGAGAATGGCGGACACCTCAACAGATCGGCTGGTTGGTTCAAACTTCCTCAATGTTTGGAGGCGTTAGATAAAATAATGAAAAGACGAACCCTGCTATTGGCAAAGCAGGAAAATGTGAAGTAGTCGAGGAAGAAAGAATTGAAGCAATCGTGCCGCGAGAGATTTTGAAAAAAGTCATTGAAAAAGTAAAAGCGGTTCATCCATACGAGGAAGTCGCTTTTGATATTTATCCACTTGAAACATTATAAATATAGCCATATTTCTGAATTTTCACAGACATTCGCCTCGCCGAAATGGCTTGACAACATATGATATTTTAGTATGATAATATCATATAAGTATTTAAATAAATTTTATGTCCACACTTTCCGTCCCACTGCCTCCAAACTTAGAGGCATTTATAAACAACCAAGTAAAAAATGGCTATGCAGCCAACAAGGCTGATGTTGTTCGTCGCGCACTTACTCGTTTTTCAGAAGATGAGGCGGTTGAAGCTATCCTTCGCGCATCACAAGAACCAACTCTCAAAGGAAATCTTCGAGAATTAGCAAAGAAAATCCAATAAGAAAATGGCTCTGGACATCGGTTACAAGCCGTCATTTATTCGGCAATTCAACAAGCTTCCAAAAGGGCTACAAGATGAAGTGGTCAAAAAAATAGAACTCTTCAAGAATGTTGACAATCATCAGCATTTGGAAGTCCATAAACTAAAAGGACGGCTAAAAAAGTTTTATGGTTTTTCTATTGATTATAAAAACCGAGTAGTTTTTGACTACCTTTCAAAAAATGAAGTGGTACTTTTGGCGGTTGGCGACCACGAAATCTATAAATTACTCACATTGTAACAATAAATACATAGGCCTCCAAATACATAGGCCTCGCCTATGTATTTGAAATCGGGGGATTTTTTAATTTGACTTTTTTTGTCTAAGGAGTATTATATAAAAAAGCCCCCCGTGGGCGGTTTTTTAAATACATAAGGTAACGAACGCGGTGATTTTTATAGTCGCTTCGCTCCTTAAAAATCAACTATGCAAATTATTCAATATTTACGAGATACAAAAGGAGAATTCACGCACATCTCATGGCCAACACGCAACCAAGCAATCGTCTTCACGGTGCTTGTCATTGTGCTTTCTGTATTAACATCGGTGTATCTCGGTGTTGCTGACACCGTGTTTTCTTTGGTTATCAAGAGTTTTGTTTCGTAATCAATAAAATAAATATCAAGATATTAAAATAGTAAGATATCAACTTAAGACTGTTTAATTATTTATTATTTAACTATTAACTATCAAAAAATGGCAAAACAAGAAACAACAGGTGAGCGCAACTGGTATGCCATTCATACCTATGTGGGGTACGAAAATGCCGTTCTTCGTAATTTGAAACAGCGTATTGAGTCGCTTGGGATGGAGGACAAAATTTTCAATGTTCTTATTCCCGTTGAGAAAAAGATAAAAGTGAGTGGCAATAAAAGGGTTGAAGTTGAGGAAAAAATCTATCCGGGGTATATCTTGGTGGAGATGATCGTTACGGATGATTCGTGGTATGTCGTGAGGAATACTCCGCGCGTAACAGGGTTTGTGGGAGCGGGCGTTACTCCTGTGCCTCTTGAGAAGAAAGAAGTAGACGCGCTCTTTAAGAGGATGAAAGAGGGAACCCCTAAACATAACATTGACCTCTCTCCGGGAGACCATGTGACCATTGTTGACGGGCCTTTCAATGGGCTTGAGGGCAAAGTATCCGAAGTTGACAACGAGAAAGGAAAAGCAAAGGTCCTCGTATCAATGTTCGGTCGTGAGACGCCAGTAGAACTTGATTTCTTGCAGATTAAGAAGATATAATACTTCTGCACAACTGACTACTGACAACTAACGACAAACAACAGGGATACACCAAAGATTGCTGGTCTTGAATTTGAAATGGTTCTGTGGTAAGTTGTCGGTTGTAAGTTAATAACACTATGGCAAAAAAAATCACAAAAAAAGTAAAAGTGCAGATTCCTGCTGGGAAAGCAACCCCAGCGCCTCCTTTGGGGCCTGCTCTTGGTCAGGCGGGGGTCAATATCGGTGAATTTGTAACAAAATTTAACGCGGCGACAGCAAAACAAATGGGAGATATTTTGCCGGTTGTTATTACCGTGTATGAAGACCGCTCATTTGATTTTGTGGTGAAAACTCCCCCTGCTTCAAACTTGCTTTTTAAGGCGGCAGGTATTGAAAAAGGCGCGAGCAAAAAAGGGGCTTTTGCAGGCTCGATAAATAAAGCGCAACTTCGCGAAATAGCAGAGCGTAAAATGGCAGACTTGAGCGCAAATGACATAGAGGCAGCAATGAAAATTATTGCTGGTTCTGCTCGGTCGGCTGGGGTTGATATAAAATAATAGAAATTACAGATTTTGGTTTATAAAAGACTACGGGAAACCCGTAGTTTTTTATTGCCGAGCCGAGGAGCTAATAGGAGGGTATAATACCCTGCCCCCTTGTCTCTTTTTTTGTGGGGGGGGCGATAAATGGGCGCATGAAACGAACTAATTTTGTCCGGAGATTTGCCTCGGGGCAAATACCGCTTTTATTGTTGTGCGGGTATTCTTTATTGTGTATACTTTTATAAATACTTAAAAATATTATGTCTCAATACGAAATAGAAATTAAAAGCCTTCTTGGGCGAGAAGAAAAAGCGGAAGAATTAAGAAAGAAGATAGAGGAACACCCTTTGTCTTTTTCTCTTGCGTCTAAGAATAAACAACTCAATCATTATTTTACCGGAGGAAGCATTGAAAATATTTTAGGGAGTATTATTGAACATCTTTCAGATGATCAACAAAAAGCTTTTATTCATATTGCGCAAAAAGGAAAAAACCATTCGGTAAGAACTCGGCAAACAGATGATAAAACACTTTTTGTTGTCAAGGCATCTCTTGATCATCAGACGAGCACCCATGGCGTTTCCCGTATTGAGTTTGAAGCTGAAATACCGGTCACTCTGTCGGAAATAGATCAATTGCTTCTTGATGTGGGTTTTGAATATCAATCAAAATGGTCGAGAGAAAGAGAAGAATATGTCTCAGGTGGCGTGCATATTTGTATTGATAGAAATGCGGGGTATGGTTATCTCGCTGAATTTGAGAAAGTAATTCCAAATGAATTTGAAACGGAAAGCGCAAAACAGTCGCTCTATGATTTGATGGAGGAATTTAATGTAGAAGAATTACCCCAAGGCCGGCTCGATCGAATGTTTGCCCACTATAATAAATGCTGGACGGAGTATTACGGCACGGAGAAAGTATTTACGATTGAATAAAATACCATATGACCTCGTTTAGTAGCCGCCCTTGACGGTAGTAGCAGAATCTGATTAAATAACTTCAGATTGTTCCATTAAAAAATTAATAGGAGGAGGGAGAATATGCCCATAGAGCTCATTGTTGCGATAGCAGATGGAAATGTAATAGGACATAAAGGGAAAATGCCGTGGGGTCGTCTACCCATTGACCTCGCTCACTTCAGGAGCATCACAGAGGGGCAGACGATTGTAGTTGGATATAATACTCTTGTCTCCATAGGGAAGGAATTGCCAAGGAGAAGAGTATTGGTTCTTACGCACGATCCGCACAAACTCTCACCATTCCCTTGGTGTGAGGCAACGACCGTCGATGCCGTCCTTGAGATGGCAAAAACCAGGCGCGTAATCATCGCGGGAGGAGAAGAGGTGTATCGTCAGTTCCTTCCATACGCGAAGGTTGCGCACATCACCAGAATTGAAGGAACATTCAATGGTGATGTACGCTTCCCAGAACTCTCCACTGCTGAATGGGATTGTTCAAAGTATTCGAGCTTTCACTATCCAAGCAGCGAAAACCCTTACCCGATACGATTCGAGGTATGGTACCGGAAAGAATAAAGGATAAAAACACTTAAGGAAGGGGGTAACTCTATGTGTATCAACGATGTGGCGGAGGTGGTAAAATACCTTCCGCCGGAGAAACGCACCATCGATAGGCAATATTGTGATCTTCTTCGTTATATCTATGAGAAAGGACGGGTCGTTCATCCTATCCATGGCGGTGAGGCACGCATGGTTACAGGAGCGCAAATGCGCTTCGTTATGGCAAACGGATTCCCTGTAATCACCGAGCGCAATCTGTCAGGGAAACTCTTCTATGGGGCACTCGCCGAGCATATTGCCTTCCTTCATGGAGCGAGTACTCTCGAAGAGCTTCGCAGATGGGGAGTCCCCGATAAATGGTGGGGCCCATGGGTGACCAAGGAGAAATGTGCCCACTTCGGACTCTCTGAAGGAGATCTTGGATCGGCTTCCTACGGAAAGGTTTGGGTCAAGTTCCCGACACGCGATGGCGGCGAGTTTAACCAGATCACTGCCGTCGTCAACCAGATACGGCGCGCGCCGCATCTGCGAACTCATCACATCACGAACTTCTACCCGCCGGAGACTATCGGCCCGCCGGGAACACGAAGAGTCGTCGTGGCGCCTTGCCATGGCGATATCTATATCAACATGTTCCCTAAAGAGAAGGAGATTGTCATCCAGCATGTACAGAGGAGTGCCGATCTTCCGGTCGGTGCCGCGTTCAACTTCATCCAGTATGCGGCGTTTGGCATGATGCTTGCGAAGGTACTGGGGTACACTTTCACGGAGCTCGTGTACCACTTCATAGATGTACATATCTATGATTTACAGTATCCGTATGTCGAGGAGCTCCTCGCACGGAAGCCATTTCCCTTTCCGACCGTGACTTTAGATAAAGACACGAACGACATAATGGCATTTCGTCCAGAGGATTTTATTCTCAAGGATTACAGTGCGCATCCCAAAATGTTCATCCCGACACCGATCTGATCGGCGTCACCACACCCCCGTCTTCCCAAAGGCGGGGGTATTTTGTTACTATAGGTCAATGAAACATACAGTAAATATCTCACATACGCGTAATAAAAAAATTGTGTATAAAAAGATTGTTCGCGACAATATTTGTCCGTTTTGTGTTGATTTTTCTAAAAAGAAAAATGTCTTCCATTACCACTCAAAGCCCGCTCTTTTTCACGGCACACACTGGGTGGTAACTGAAAACTTTGATCCCTACGATGGAGCAAAGCATCATTTTATGTTCGTCCACCGAAAACATATCTCTTTATTCTCGGAGATAAAGCCGGTCGCATTGCAAGAGCTCATACTCCTCACAAAAAAACTTGAGAAAAGATTCTTATTACCAGCGGGAATTTTCCTTTTCCGTTCTGGCGATACGAGATATACCGGTGGCAGTGTGACTCATTTCCATGGACATTTTATTCTTGGTGATAAGAAGACAAAAGGAACGAACGACCCGTTGGTCTTATTCGCCGGATATAAATACAATAAATACAAAAAAGCCGGCAAGTAAACTTGCCGGCTCGCGGTCATTTCCCCGCTATGGTTCTACATAAATGAGTTCGACACCGTGGTCACGAAGCGTTTTCACACCGTTGAGATTTGAATACCCACCAGTGAAAAAGACTCTTCGTACCCCAGAAGCGGCAATCTGATTCGCACACCCACCACAAGGGAAGGTGGTGACATACATATCCGCCTCTTTTAACGCAATACCATCCTTTGCC
>CAYIHV010000006.1:7967-16555 GCA_964363315.1 uncultured Candidatus Saccharibacteria bacterium | reverse complement strand
CTACCGCCATCGCTACTGGTACCTTTAATAAACTGGCTGGATAAAATTCTGCGTCTTTATTAAGGGAAATATTTGAACCAGTTGGTTGATATTCAAAATAAATGGAGACATTGGAGTCCTTTTTGTATTTGTCGTTCAAATAGTCACGAAGGGGTTGGAAGTTGATAATGAGGTCTTTTTGATTGATGAACGCTCGCGCGGGATTGAGGAGCGGGAAGCGTGATGCGTCTGAGCCTTCTCCGCTTCGCGCCGATAAAAAATAGGTGCCTGCATTGGTAGCAAGAAGTGCTGCAAAAAAGATTGCAGCAGATACTGCGTAGCGCTGAATTTTTTTCTCCGATTGTTTTTCTTGTTTGTGTTTCATTTTTATTTTTCTGAGTTGATTACGGCGTAAGCTCCAAGCTTGCCCCGGGAGTGATATTTGTTGCTGATGTGTATGTCGTGTCGGGGCAATTTTTTACACCACTTCCCACTCCCCCCGACCAGTTTGTCTGATTACATATTTTATTCCGCCAGCGAAGAAAATATTCGTTGATGGTCACAGGGTCAGCGTACGGCCACGAAACAGTAACGGTGACCTTTTGCGTGCTTGGGTCGTAGTTCGTACCTGTATCAATCATACGCGTACTTGCGTCTCGGCTCACATTATCAATGACCACATATCGCGTATACGAAGCATTATTAAGAGAAACGATTTCACTCCCTGTTGAGGTCGCCCATTTATTCCCTGTCTGTACCATATGGTATTGCGAACCCTTGGTCAGATCATAAATGTTCTGCCATTTTTCATCAGCTACCCCACGCGCCGCTTCAAGCGCTTCGGAAGCCAGACCAACCGCAATATCCCGTTCGCCCGAAATCTTACTACTCTGCAGACTTACATACACCGCCTGCGTCCCCACCGACAAAATAACCGCAAGAAGAGAGATAACGATAAGAAGTTCCAGCAAAAGCGCCCCACGTCTTTGGGCTGAGTGTTGAGTATTGAATGTTGAATATTGAATATTTGGCATCAATTATTATTTTATCTTATTGACATCTTTTTTAAAAAGCGTATGCTATATTTATCACCAACGGAAAAGTCCCCCCTATGAGGTTCCGTCCTCATAGGGCCTTTTCTTTTTATATGAAAGTAAATCTTTTAGATCATTCATAAATCTTAAATGCCGTCGAAAATCTTTGAACTTCAAAAGTGCTGAGTACTTAAATCTATTAGGAATAAGTACTGCAAATAATTTATCTTTGCCGAGTAAATATTGCACCAAACAATAAAAATCACCATCACCCGTTACTATTATTGCTTTGTCATAATTTGGGTACTCTATCATAGTATGAAGGACTAACTCAGCATCGCAATTACCCTTGGTTGTGCCGTCTTTATATTCTAGTGTTGGTTTAAAAATACAGAGAAATCCTGCTGACTGTAGAGAAATATACAACTGATTATTCCCTTCAACATAGCCAATAAATAAGAATGCTTTCGTTACTCCATACTTTTCCTTGATATAAACACGAAAACGAGCAAAATCTAATTTCCACCCTTGGTCTTGGATTGCAAGGTTGAGATTCTGACTATCTATGAATGCATAATTTTTAAGTTTTTTGTTCATATTCTGTCTAATAAATCGTTCCGACACTTGAAATATTTACGGTTTGAGTGAGCCCCTCAGAAGTAACGCTAACCGTTGCGGCGGTTGTGGTACCGGATATCTTGTTAAAAATAATATCTTTTGAAGTGCTGTCGGCAGGGTCGGAAAAGGCAATGGTTTTTGAGAGTGTGGTTGTTGCGATGGATACTGTTCCCCCGTCAGAATACGAAGCGCCTGATGTTGAAAAAAGAACATAATAATCATCCGGAGTAGCGTTTACAAAATGTCCTCCCCACTTGAACCCCTCTTCCCCCGCCATCGCTTTTGACTGCATGTGGCGCAAATCTGCGGCTATTTCTTGCGCCGTAGAGCTTAATTCCACATTTTTTCCAAAACTGCGATACATTCCGCTCCCTATGGTCGCCATCGTTACCAAGATGGCGATAACGATAAGAAGCTCAAGCAAAGAAAATCCACGACTGAGACAGAATGTAGAATTTGGAATTTGGAAGTTGGAAGAAATATTCATAAAATACATTGTAAATCATTTGTCTTCCTTATAAAAGCATTTGCAAGTCGGTGCACGGAAGTTATACGTTTGAAGATATCATCAAACTCTAGTGCACTTAGGTAGCCAATATCTCGTGCAACGAGAAACTGACTTTCAAGTTCAGTGAGTGAACCTTTCGCTATTGTATAAAACTGAATTTTTTCTTTTTTTCCTTTTCTGCTAAACCCTTCAGCGATATTTGAAGTTATCGAGATTGCAGCCCTCCTCATTTGAGAGGTAAGGGCAAAAAGTTCTTCTTTTGGAAATTTTTTTGTTACCATGTACGTTTCAAGAACCAGACAGTGTGCTTCCTTCCACACTATTAAGTCGTTAAATGATCGTATTGTGTGGCTAATGTTTTCTTTTTCCATATTCTAACTTCCAAATTCTATATTCCGCTCTTAAACGAAGTGTCCCACTAATTGATAAATAGGAAGAATGATGGACACGGCGATTGCGCCGACCAAAAGACCCATAATGAGGAGGAGCGCCGGTTCAAGAATAGAGGTCAAATCTTTCAAGATATTGTCAACCTCCTCCTCATAAAAATCCGCAAAGGTGCCCATAATGCTGTGAAGCGAACCGGTGCGTTCTCCCACAATAACGAGACTGATAAGAAGACGCGGGAAAAGGCGTGGAAATCTGCCGAGTGCTTCGGATATAGGTGCCCCATTTTCAACGGAAGTAATGGCATTTTTGATAGCAAGCTCATAGGGCAAGTTGCCGATAGACTCTGATGATAATTTAAGCGCCTCAACCGCTGAAACACCACTATTGATAAGATTGCCAAACGTGCGCGCAAACCGCACGAGCGCGACTTTTTTTACGAGCTCATTCGCCACGGGGGTACGAGAAATGACCCAAAAGAAAAAACTTTTACCCATATTCGTCGTACGAAAATAAACAAAGAACCAAACGAGCCCCGCCAAGATAACAAAATCAAGCGTAAAGCTCCATGTAATCATCTTTGAAAGGCCCAGAAATACCTGCGTGATAAAGGGTAGTTTGACGCCACTTGCCGCAAACGAAGAGGTGAGACGCGGAAGTACGAAGACAAGAAGAAGCACCATCACTCCGAGCGAAGCAACAAGGAGAATAACGGGGTACGTCAATGCGGATTTTACCTTGCTTCTAAGCGCATATTCTTTGGAAAGGTATTTTCCGAGCTCTGCGAGAATCTTGTCGAGTTGTCCGGAAAGTTCCCCTGCCCTAAGCATTCCCATAAAGATAGGCGGAAATGAATCTTTGTACGCTTCAAAACCATTTGAGAGCGGTTGGCCATTTTTTATTATCGCCTGCGCCTCCTGCAAAACTTTTTTCATCAACTTTTTTTCCGCATCAGCAATAAGGATATCAAGAGCCTCAACGATAGAGAGCCCCGCCTTGATGGTCGTGGAAAGGTTGCGCACAAGAAACATCACATCAACGGGACTGAGCCTTTCAAAGAGACTAATGGAGAGAATTCCGGTACCCTCGCCGCGCGCGCGTATCTTTTCAACAGAAACGGGGGTAAGGTTGCGCTTTATAAGGTACCCAACTGCTTCATCACGACTTACTCCTTCATACTCGCCGTGCGTGAGTACCCCTTCCTTATTGTATGCTTCGTAAATAAAAGTTGCCATATATTCTCTATTCTATTCACTAACCACGCGAAGTATTTCTTCAATCGTGGTTATTCCTTTTTCAACCTTATTAAGCCCGTCTTCAAACATCGTCGTCATCCCCTCTTCAATCGCTTTTCTGCGCACTTCAGAAACAGGTGCTTCGCGTAAAATGAGTTCACGTACCGCCTCGGTGATGCGGAATAATTCAAAGATGCCAATTTGTCCATGAAAGCCCGAATTACCGCATACCTTACACCCCCTGCCACGATAGAGCGTCGCAGGAATATTTCCTACCGTATCGCCCAAAAGCGCTATTTGCGCTTTGATGAGGCGCATAATTTCGGGACTCGCGGTGTAGGACTCTGTACACGAGGTGCAGATACGGCGCACGAGGCGTTGGGCGATAACGAGGTTGACCGTTGAAGAAAGGAGAAATGCTGGCGCGCCCATATCAAGAAGGCGTGGAAGCGCCGAAGGCGCATCGTTGGTGTGGAGCGACGAAAGCACGAGGTGCCCCGTGAGCGCCGCATGCACCGCGATCTCAACCGTCTCATTGTCGCGAATCTCTCCGATCATAATAATGTCAGGGTTTTGACGAAGCAGAGCGCGAAGACCGTTTGCAAAAGTAATTCCCGACTTCACATTAACCTGTGTTTGGTTGACGCGGGAAAACTCATACTCAATAGGATCTTCAATGGTGGTAATGTTGACCAATGGTGTATTCAAAATATGGAGAATCGCATACAGTGTGGTGGTCTTACCGTGACCCGTCGGGCCCGTAACGAGAATCATTCCGTGTGGTTTTTTAATCTCGGTTTGGAGGAGGGCATTGCCTTCATCAGAGAGGCCGAGGTCTTTCAGGGTGAGCGGACGCGCAGAGCTTTTGAGAATACGCATTTCAACTTTTTCTCCGTGGAAGACAGGCATAATATTCACCCGCACATCAATATTTGAGCCGTCATCCATCTCAAAACGGAAACGCCCGTCCTGTGGCACGCGGTGTTCGTCAATTTGGAGATTGCCCAAAATCTTTACACGCGCCACAAGAATAGGCGCAATGGCCTTGGGCAAGCTCAAAATCTCGGACATAATGCCATCAATACGAAAACGAATGAGGAGCTCGCGCTCTAAGGGTTCAAAATGAATGTCCGAAGCATTAAGGGTGACCGCGTGGTCAATAATATTGTCAAGGATAGTAACAATGGGTACCGCGGTCGCGGTCTTTGAAAGGTTGGTATCACTCGCGATGACGAGCGACTGCTCAATATTTTCAGAGATAATCTGGTCAAACTCCATCCCAATCTTTTTTTTGTAATGTTTGAGCCCATAGCGCAAACTGGTAAATGTGGTGAGGTAAGGGACGACCCAAACATTAAGTTTCGCGCGAACATATTCAATTGTGTCATAGTCAAAAGGGTCAAGCATAGCGAGCTTGGCTATTTTTTTTTCTTTGTCATAGGCAAAAAGCACGATGTTCTTCGCCTTTGCGTAAATCTCAGGAATGAGTTCAAGAACAGCAGAGTCAATCGTCTCTTTTTTCAAATTCACCACAGGCGCGCTATAGTAGGGGCTCAAGAGCTCCGCAAAATAATCTTCGGGAATCTTGCCAATTCCAATCAATATGTTTGAAATGGATTGTCCTCCGCGTCGCGCCTCCTCGTGCGCTGAGAGAAAATCCTCATCACTCACGAGCCCCGATTCAAGAAGGATTGATTTTAATTTTTCTTCGGTGATATGCATTACTGTTTATTATACCACAACCATATTTAAAAAAGCATGTATACTTTGAATTACGGAACGGTCTGTTGTTGAAGTCAGGCTTCAACAGAAGGAATTTCAACAGGAAACTGAAACTTTCCGGAAGATTCTTCAAAGAATAAATATTCTAGGCACCCACGAGCAAACTCTTTAAACTCGTGCTCGTTGGCAAACTCATCCTTGAGCATCTCCTTAGAAATAATCGTGTGTGTTTGGTTCGTTATTTATATACCCACCAAGACTCGTGTATGGGTAGTGTGTTGCAAATTGATACGCATTTTCAAATTCACTGAGTGCTTTCTGTATACCACCTGGATATAACTCAAAAACATTTTTTATGTGCATATACACATTCAGATATTTAAGATAATTATCAGACCCTACTCTTCGCGCTTTATAGGCGCCTTGAAAAAGACGACCGGTTTCTTTATGCCGAGTATTAAAACGATTTGTTATTCCTGTCCCAAACTTATGCATAAATTTTGCAACTCCTCCTTCTTTTATCTCCTGTAACACAAGATGGTAGTGATTTTCCATCAAAGTAAGTGCGATGATATTAACAAGTTTGTTTTGCTCGGGCCATTCATTTGGCCAAACCAACACCCTCCCCTTGTTGAAGTCAGACTTCAACAAATCACTAAGTGTCCGAAATGGGTTCTCTGGAGAGTACTCATCGTTAAAATAAAAAAGAGTTTGAAGAAATCTCCATCGATCTATGTCGTCACGCACTATTTCTTGCTTTCTGTTTCCACGGTTAAAAACATGGACAATATCACCAACCCCGAATGCTTCTTTTCTCATGACCTAATTGTATCACTGTTGAAATCAGGCTTCAACAGTGAATTGTTGAAGCCTGACTTCAACAGTGGTGCTTAAATTTTTAGGAGGGGGTAGAGGTGGAGGAGGTTGAGAATTGTTTTTGCGCCGATGATGGTAATGGGAGTCGCGACAAGGAATGCGGGGGTGAGCGATGTCTGGTTTTCTTTGAGGAATACGAGCGCGATTATAGAAAAAAATATCGCCAAGACAAAACCGAGAGGTATGAGCACCGCAATCCCGGGCCAACCGACAACGAGCATTAATATACAGAGAATCTCAGGGTCATTTGTTCCATAATTTTTTTGGCTGAAAAACAAAAACTTAAGAACGGCATAAAAAAATCCCGTAACCACAAACAATATAATGATGTTAAGAAAAAATCTCCCGAATACATAGTAGAAAAAATATCCAAGCGAATGACTGAAGTATGGTCGCATCCACTCAAGTATGGCCGGGAGAGGTGCCTCAGCCGGTAGCGGTGCAGAAAGGAGCGCTCTCGTGAGATCGCTCGATGTCGCCCATATATAATATTGCCCCCCTACAACAAAAAAGACACAAAGAAGATGGATCGCTACGGCGCTAAAAATCAACCACTGATAGGAAATATTTTTTACCCACAGTGGTCGCATAAATCGTACAAGGATGATACCAAAAAATATCCCCCACATTCCGAGGGTGATGACATTCAAATGAGCAAGGATAAAACTAAGGATCATGCAATTCATCTTAACAAAAAAACAGCCCTCTGACGAGGGCTGTTTTTAAACACATATTGGATTAGACTAGAATGTCGCAACTGTTGCAGGTAGTAAATTCAAGCTATTACCTGATTCATAATAGTTATCATTGTCTCCGCCATCTTTTGTCATCTTTGTATCGTCTACTGTGTAGGCATTACTTTCAAGACGAGCATCAATTTCAAAAATAAACGCTGGTTTTGATGCTACTAATGAACCGTTCTGGCATGCATATCTATACACGAGATCGGTTGATACCGCGGTACCAGTAACAGTGTTAACAGGGTCAACAGGGAAACTTGAGATTGGCGAACCGCCAGTTAGAGCCTTGAGTTTTACGGGGATCCATCCATCACCATTAACCGAACCTGGGGTTGCTGAAACGCCAGATGCTGATATAAATGGACCTGTCGCTACAGAATCAGAACCTGCCGCTGAACTTGTTACCGTAGGTGTAGTACCGGTGCTGTAGGCAATCTTACCAACCCCTGCGGTGCCATTTCCTGTTGATGAACAAACCGTAGCTGCTGTTGCCCCGAATGTCCCATCCAAGCTTGGCGTTGAAGTTGAAGTTAGCATAATGCCAAGAGCGGTCTTTACCGACTTCAAGTCCGAAATACGCTGAGCGTCACGGGCTTTTTTGAGTGTTTCCGCAGGGTTCAACATAAACACAAGCGCGATTGATAAAATGGCAATGATAGAAATTACAATCAAAAGTTCAAGGAGCGTGAAGCCACCTTCGCGCTTCTCGTTTAGTTTAGTAAGTGAATTCATAATAATGATTTAAGGTAATAATAATTATATGCCTGATGTCACCAATTTTAGGTTCGTGCCAACCTCGTAGTATATCGCGCTATCTCCGCCGTCTTTTGCGGGCTTGTCATCTATTCCCCCCGCTTTATATGCATCACTTTCAAGGATAGCATCCATCTCAAATACCAAGGATGGCTTTGCCCCTCCCGTACCTACGCTCTGACATACATAGCGATAAGTAAAATCAGTTGTTGTTGGCGCTGTTGCTACCGCAACGGTATTCATCGGATCAAGGGGAAGATTTGAGATAGGCGAACCACCCGGCAACCATGTAAGATCCACAGGCAACCATCCCGTACCATCAACCGCAACTGCATTAGTTAGAGAAGTTGGATATATCGCGCCACTTATGGTTATAAAAGTACCATTTGCGCTTGCTCCGGCTGTTGGAGCCGTACCAAATGTCGCGGTTGCCCCAATAGCGCTGAAATAAACTTTTGCCGAAGATCCTCCGTTGAGACAATTAGCATTACTGCCCACCCCCGATAAATATGGAGTAGAGCTTGCCGTAAGCAATAGACCAAGGGAGGTCTTTATGGTCGCCATATCCGAAATACGTTGTGCATCGCGAGACTTCTTCAATGTCTCCGCAGGGTTCAATACAAAGATGAGCGCAACTGATAAGATAGCGATGATGGAAACGACAATCAAAAGTTCAAGGAGGGTAAAGCCCCCTTCGCGCTTCTTATTTACATTTATATTCAAATTCATATTTATT
>CAYIHV010000006.1:0-7957 GCA_964363315.1 uncultured Candidatus Saccharibacteria bacterium | reverse complement strand
ATAGTATGTCGGATTTAGTATATAACGAAATACAATATACTCTGCGTTCGTTCGGAAATACAAACACGGAGTTTGTATTTCACTCACTCACTTGAGTATAGCAGAGTGGTTTTGAAAAAGAAAATGTGGGTGTGGATAACTCGGAATGCATAAATGTCCGACCTTCGGGATTACCCGCAAGGTCGGACCTTTAATCCAGATTGTAATCCCGAAGGTCGGACCTTTGGTACATATAGTCTACCCCAGATACCCCTTTACCTTATCAATGATCTCTTGGATAGAATAGTTCATCTTTACCAAGTATTCATTGGCCCCGAGCGCAATAGCGCGGTCTTGATCTTTTTTTTGCCCAAGGTTTGAGAGAATGATGACGGGTATTTTTGCAAGCTCAGGATTCTTTTTTATCTCTTCAAGCACGCCAAAACCGTCTTTTTTGGGCACCATTAAATCAAGAATGATGAGGTCGGGTGTTTCGGCGGTAATCATAGTAACCCCATCCTCGCCGTCGCGCGCAACCATTGCATTGATATTCTCTTTGGCGAGTTTTATCTCGTAAACTTTGGAGATATGTTCGTCATCCTCAACCACCACCACTTTTTTCTTATTTGTGTCCATTTATTTATTATTGAATATTGAATATTGAATATTGAATATTGAATATTGAATATTGAATTATGCGTAACTTATCACTTTATTCACAAGCTCGCTTATATCATAATCGCTTTTTACCAGATAATCAACCGCGCCAAGCGCCCTCCAAAGATCTTTATCATCACTGCGTCCCGACACCGAACAAATAACAACTTTCTTATCTTTAAATTCCGGTTGTTTGCGAAGCTCTTTGAGAAATTCAATACCATTCATCCCTGGAAGAAGGAAGTCGAGCCATATAATATCAATCTGCGGGTTGTCCTTGAGCGCCTGAAGCGCATCCTCGGCGCGTTCCGTTGAAATGACCCTGTGCCCCTCTTGTTTAAGTTTGAAAGTAACCGCGTGATTGAGAGCTTTGTCATCTTCAACGAGCAGGATTGTTTTTGATTCTTTACTCATGGAAATATCTTATCATACTAATACACATTCAACAAACATCTCCGCTAAGGTCTAACCTTAATGCGCCACTCTCCAAGGTCAGACTTTAGTGTTAGTGTATTAAAAAATTTTCTCCTCTTACCTATCTCGTATTTTAGCAAATACCCACTTTATAAGTCGATAGAGCGCGTATGAAAGCGAACCATAAAAGATAATTCTCCATTCAAAAAAGTATTGCAATATTCCAAGTGCGGCAAGCGTAACATACGCAAACGGTTTACCTGCAGTATGCTCGGTCACGCCAAGCGCCACGCGATCTTTTTGCGCGAGAGGAACAAGCGATTTCATCGCGTCAATCTCTCGCATCTTGTTTTCTTTTGCAAGACGAAATTGATAGCCCTCGCCAATACGGAAGCGTTCAATCGCATTTACAGAGGATGCTGCGCCAGTTTTTACGGGAGCAGGGATATAATCTTCCACCTTCTGTATCGTTTCCTCAATAGTTCCACCTGCTTTTGTGCTCGATGCGGATTTCCTCTCCGCTTCTTTTTTTTGATTTATCGCAAGTTCAAGTTCCTTGTCATCAGAAACACCGTCTCCGTTCGTATCTTTTTTAAGAGGGTCCGTTCCATTCTTCAACTCTTCAATATCGGACACACCATCATTGTCATCATCCAAATCCTCGGAATTGCCAATGCCGTCATTATCAGTATCAATATCAATATTCCGTTCGCTCTTTCCCGTCTCCGTGTTATCAAGCGCTATTGTGTACCTTGCCCCTCCAGCGAGGGATGCGGTAGTATCTGTAATTTGAGCGGTTATGGTGTGTTTGCCCGATGTCGCCTTCCAGTCTATCCATATGTCGCGCACACGCCCTCCTCCCGCAAGGGAAAATGGCATCTTCCCGATAAGTATGCCGTTGTCAAGAAATCTAACCATCCCCTCCAAATCATACGAACTCCCATTAAAAACAACTGTGTAAATGCGGATATTTTCCTCCGCGAAAAACGGGTCCTTTGAATACCAGATATTCGCAGGAATAAACCCTGCGTTTTTTATGGATTCCTCGGCCGCGTAGGCAAACGGAACACTGCATGCTATCAAAAATAAAAGAGAAAGAAGCTTCTTCATTACATCAGTTTAACACAACTCCACTATTATCGAAGACTGTTAACAATTATTATGGTGTATGAAGAAATAATTTGATATACTGTGGGGAAGTTGATAGTCATCAGTCAATAGTCATTAGTAAATGCATTTGTATTTAACTATTAACTATTAACTATTAACTTCCATAAATGAATTTACTCAATCTTCTCACAAAAGAAAAACAGGTTGCGGGAATAGAAATCAGCGACGGAGTCGTACGCATCGCATTTTTGCGCGCGCGCAAAGACAAACTCACACACAAACTCACTGAAGAGCTTGTCCTTATTGAGGAACCCATCGCCGCGGATATCATTGTTGAAGGAGTCGTAGCCGATCGCGCCCTCCTTGGTAAAACCCTCAAGAATATCTGGGGTAAAGCAAAACTTGAAACTAATTACGCAATCGTCTCAATCCCCGACGACAAGATTTACTCTCGTGTCTTTTCGTTTCCCAAGACGGTCGAGGGAAATCGCCTCGCAGAAGCGATGCGCCTCGCTATCGGTTTTCAGCTTCCCATCAAGACAGATGATGCGTATCTTGATTGGGAGCGACTCTCTGCCACGCCACCAACAAATGAGATCCTCCTTGCAACGATCCCTCGTGTGGTTGCGCAGGGATATGTTGAAGCGCTTGATGTTGCGGGAATCAAGACGCTTGCCATTGAATCGCATCTTGCGAGCATTGCCCGCGCGGTCAAACTCGAACAAGAACATACGACGCTCTTTACCAAAAAGACCCCTGACGGCGCAACAGTGTTCGCGCTCAGAAACGGCACGCTTCGTTTTTCGCGCACACTCCCCGCGCGTTTCCTTGATGAAAGTAAAATCCCCGCAGAAGTCCATAAAATAAAAACAGCTCTTGAGGGAGAGATTAAGGGGGAGGTTGTTGAAGCCTCAATCCTTGATGCAGAACTTCGAGATGATTACGCAAACAAGAAAGGGCTTTCTGAACCGAAGTCAAAATGGCTTATTGCAATCGGCGCAGTGATTCGCGGGCAAATTCCCGAAGGAGAGGATAATTTAGTAAGTCTCCTCCCTGTCGGCACCGAAGAGGCGTATGCGTATCAAAAAGCAACGACCTTTATCGCCCTTGTTCGCAATATGACAGTCGGCGTATCTATTTTCTTTGTCGCCACATTCCTTGCCGCTTATCTCTTTATTCTCTCTCTCTCACAAAATGCGAATATGGCCATCGCAACCCTTTCCGTAACATCAACCTCGCCTGAAATACTCGCGAAAGAAGCGTGGGTGAACAAAGTGAATGCGCTTACGGCAACAGGGCAAGCGATTCTCGCGCAGACACCTTTATGGAGCGCGGTGATTGACGAGATAGACGCGCGTATCATTGACGGAATAAGCATAGCGACTTTTATTGCACCAAGTATAACGGGAAATATGTCATTCACAGGAACTGCAAAAAATCGCGTAACATTAAATCAATTTAAAAAATCCCTTCAAGAATCGCCGATGCTTGCGGGTATAGAGATTCCCCTCACCAACCTTGAACAGAGGGAGAATATACCATTTACCGTATCCTTCCGCCTCAAAGATCCGAACACGGTATTTTATAAATGAAGAAATTAATGAGTAAAACGAATATATGTTTACCACAAAAAATCTATTAATGCTCATCGGGCGCCAAGCGCTCATTGCCGGTATCGCCATAACAATCTCCCTAATTGCCACGGGTCTTCTTTCGCGGCAAATTGCGCGCCTTTCCAGCAATACTCAAAAAAATCGCCTTCTCGCAAGCGCTCTTGAAAAACGAACAGATCTCTTTACCGCCATCAAGCGTGATTCAGACCTCATTGGCACAAACGATGTTCTGATAGAGCAAGCTTTCATCCCTTCAGACAACATCCTTGAGTTTGTTGCCGCGCTTGAAAGTCTCTCTCTTAAAAATGGCATCCTCCAAGCGTTTCATTTTGATGTACCAGCGCCGGGAACATTCTCCGCGCCGTTTCCTCTTGCGAGTGTCGCCTACTCAAACAGTCTCTCGGGTAATCTTTCCGCATTCTCAAATTATCTCAAAGATTTTGAGCGTCTCCATTATTTTACCAAAATTGAAAGTTTGAGTATTTCAGCGCAGGATAAATCCGGCTGGCGTGGCTTGGGCACGATGTCCTACCGCGCAAGTATTCAAACAAAGGCGACACAATAACAAATCATAAAATATTATGAATATTAAAGATATACGCATTATTGAATCTCTAAAGAACCTGAAGATAAAGGATGTCATCTACCCGGGGATTTTTGCATTTTTTATTATCATTGTGGCTGTCATCTTCTTTATATCAACACGCTTTATCTCTCAAAATATCAACAAGGTCTTTTCAACCGAAGGTGGTGAAGGTGTCCAGGCCCTTGACCTCGCGCGGTATACACTCATCGCAAAAAAACTTGGCCTTACCATAAATACCCCTTCAGAAAATACAGGGCAAGCGATAGTAGAAACACCCGCTCCCATTCCCCCTTCTCCTGAAATACCGACACTGGCAACAACGACAATACCTGTTCTTGATAAACAAGCGCTCACGATTATGGTGAAAAATAGTACTGCCAAAGTAGGCGCGGCAAGCGCTCTCGCGAAAAAACTCAAAGATGCGGGATTTTCCGCTCCTAAAACGGGGAATGAAAAAGTTTCTACTGCAGTAACAACTATTCTTGTTAAAGAGAGCAAGCGCGATTACGCGCCACTCCTCCTTTCGGAAGTTAGCAAACTATACGGAGACGCAATCACCGCAACAACCTCTGAGAGCGCTCTTTTTGATGCAACGATTATTATTGGAGGAAAATAATATTTTTAGAACCCGTCCACTATCTCGCGGTACCCGGACGAGAAATCTTTATTTTTAGGCAGGGGGAAGATAGTGGATGGGTTCTTAGGACAATCCATGCTCGTGAAAACACTTTGAATACTCTTTATCGGAGATATGAATGTGCTGGGAAATCCAATCTTTTACAAAACCTTCCATCTCAGCGCTAATCTCTCCTTCGTCTACTTTTTCTTGTAGACACTGCGCGTAAAGATTTTTTATTTTCTCTTCATAAAACTTGTGTTTCTGTCTATGCTCCGCGGTCTTTTCATATCCGAATTCATCAAAATACCTTTCTTCAGTTTTGAAATGAAAATCCACATACGAAAGCAAGTCTTGAATTGCTTGGTCAAGGTTTGTCTTTGCGCCATGAAAATCATTGATAAGCGCAAAAAGTCTTTTGTGCTGAT
Source organism: uncultured Candidatus Saccharibacteria bacterium (assembly GCA_964363315.1). Classification (GTDB taxonomy): domain Bacteria; phylum Patescibacteriota; class Minisyncoccia; order Phycocordibacterales; family UBA1550; genus UBA1550. The sequence goes on along the minus strand of CAYIHV010000006.1, from coordinate 2,554 downwards.
TATCAATAATCTCTACCCCCACGCTATAAGTTTGATCCCAATCAATAAAAGCCATTTTTATTATACCATCCCCCATTAAGGTCTTCTCATAATTTCGTCAAAAATCTTGAGCGAGCCGATGTAAAGATACTGAAGCATATCGGTATATGTTGAAGGATTTTTACAAAGGCGTAGCCAAGATTTTTGACGAAATGAGAAGAGATTAATGGGGGATGGTATAATTATACTGAGATTTTAAAAAATACCTAAATTTCTCATTTGGTACTCCGACTACCAATTAGGTAATCTACTTGGTAGTCGGAGTACCAAGTGGACTATTCTTATATCTTATCCCCTTTTTTTATTTTTAACTCCTCCTCAATATTCCCCAGTCGTCTTTGTATATCATTCAAAATATCGAGCTCTGTTCTTATTTCAGAAGCAACTTTTTCATCAAGTCTTTTTTCTTTTTTGAGCCCTGAGATAATAATAGACTCACCGATAAAAAATGAAACAAAGAGTCCCGTGGCAAGCAATATCGCAACACTAATGAGGACCGAAACGAAACCGGTTAAAAAAGGTATGCTGTCCGCAAGCTTCCAAACCCCTCGCCAAAAGAGTACGATCGCCGTCCCCCCAACAAAAGCGTATACAACAGGATAAATGCTCAGGGTATTTCTGATATGATCTTCCAGTTTATCAAAAAAATGAAGTATTCTTTTCATAATAATTTCAGACTACCAATTTTACGCGCCACAAGCAAGACTTCTAGTATTTTTCTTATTCTCTGCAACTGAATGCCAGAAAAAATATCCGACAAAAATAATCGTTACCGAACGCGAAACGCTCCAAAAACTCCAATATGTGGCGTTGATAGATAAACAATAAGCGATGGCAGGAAGACCCGCAACACAAACACCGCGAACAATATTCCCCAAAAAAGTATTTACATAGGTCTAACCTATGTGTTTATAGCCCCAAATTGATTTCATTGGAATAAACTCCGCATTTCCCTCCAAGATATTCACATACCCTGACGCTGTATGTCCCCTCTCCGCTAAATGCCTCCAGTGTGGTAGAAGCTGAATTTGGATCACTGAGATATATATATTTATCACCATCTCTTGTCGGATAAGTCGGACCGATATTTTTTGACCATATAATTTTGAAGCCATTATTTGAGTAACCATCTACTTTCCAAGATATTGACCTCCCGCTTCCGGAAAGAGATATCCTGCTTACGGTGGATTTTCCTTCCTGCTTCTTGTCATTATCCGTAATAACTATTCTGCAACGCAAACTTTTAATCTTTTCTCGTGTTGTCGCATTCAATTCCACTGTCTGTTCAATACTGGAATCTCTTTGAAAATTCATTATGGACGCGCGCGTGATCTTGCCAAAATATCCTGTGGACTTTTTAATGGATAAATATCCTTTTTCCATCAGAAAATTCTGCAAGCGTATGACATCCCCCCGCGACTCTTCGCTCTCTCCATCTCCCAGAGACAAATCCCTGTCCGACACAAGACACTGCGCTCCTTTTTTCATCTCATCCAATTGCTTTTGCAATTTCGTGATTAATGTTTCCAGCTCTTCAATAGAATAAGAGGAATAGCTCTTGCTTGAGGACACGAGAGACCTGGCGCTCGCGAATGACGGCAAAAAGACAAAACTTACGAGCACGAGAACAACAAATCCAATAATGTATTTCTTTATAAAATTATTTATTAATATTAACGACGATACATTGATCTTATCATAAAATTATAAGATATTACCATCCCCGACAAAACAATCATTTCAATATGATTGCAAATCCTAGCTTAATGGCACTTTTATATGGCTGTTTTTACTAATGTCTCTCCTTAGTAAAAACATTGGGTATTTACTATTGATTATTAACTATCTTCATCTCCATAAAAAATGTCGTCCCTTTGCCTGCCTTTGTTTCAAACCAAATTTTACCCTTATGCGCGTCAACGACTTTTTTCGCGCTGAAAAGTCCGTAGCCGGTGGAGTGGACATTTACTTTGAGCGAATCCTTGCCGTGACTACCTTCTTTAAAGAGATTTTTCTGATCTTCTTCGTTGATGCCGATGCCAGTGTCGGCAACAGAAAAAATAACAGATCCCGCTTTCTTTGATAAGCCAACCGTAACACTGCCAGCGAGTGTATAGTTGACCGCATTTTCTATGAGGTTGCGCAGGACACGCGTCGCAAGCTGGGCTTCATCGCCGAGAATGGTGTAGTCTTGCAATTCGTCAATATTGGTTTTGACGATGAGCCCTTTTCCCTCTGCGTCATGTTTTACATCTTTAATGATTTCAAGCACGGGTATTTTAAGATCAAAAGGTGCGAGCTTGAGCGTGAACTCTTGCCCCGATTCAAGGATGGAAATAACCGAACGCACCAACTGTTTTGTGTCGCAGAGAAGTCGCTCAAGAAAAGGTTTCGCCGCGGGAGGAATGGGGCCAAAAGTATTATCAAGGAGCATCCCGTACATATCTTTATTCTTGCCGAGGACATTCTTGATATCGTGACTCATAATGCGATTAACACTCTTGAGCCGTAGAGC
>CAYIHV010000005.1:0-16590 GCA_964363315.1 uncultured Candidatus Saccharibacteria bacterium | reverse complement strand
CACAACAATATACTCCGCAAAAAGATATCTGAAAAAGTTATCCCTATTATATCAGAACTTAAGAGTATGCTTGATCAAGGACATATTGTCGGTCAAGTCGCAAAAATCCTCCACATAAAAGAAGAACCGATATGGGAAGAGGTGAGAAAACACAGAGGAGGGTCATTTATAAATGATCCCGTGATTGAGGAGCGTCCAAATGGCGCCCCTACATTGTCTCGCCCGGAACGCATAATGCGCATCATTGAAGGAACTCTCCTCTGGCAAGGAGGGTTACCTGAACCCTCCATCTCCAGTATGGAAAAATATCGTGCGCGTTTTGAAGAATTTCTCGCGAAAAGGGAGAGGGTGGAGAGGACGCCACAAGAACGCGAAACTCTCATCTTTGAAGCTGAAGCGAGATGGCAAGGATCGCAAGATGCCCTAAAGAGAGAAATAGATTTATTATTTAAAGACCTAGAAGAAGAGCTAATCCGTAACCAGTTTATTGAAAAGATGGGACAGCTTAAGCAGGCCGAGAGAGATAACAACCATGAAGAAGCTGGGAAACTTCTCGCTGAATGCCAAATGATTTCTGAGAGATTACATTCCCTTATGCAATCGTCCATTTAAAAATTCAAATATTCCATTTATCATATGAAAAAGAAAACATCCGCAAAGAAGAAGACGCTTAGAGAGGTTAAAAAGAAGCTAGTCATAAAGAAAAAGATGAAGTCCTCAAAAATAAAGGGGGCAGTGAAAAATGGCCTCTCTCAAAAGGTCATTGCGAGGGGAAAGAGTTCAGTAAAAAAAGCGCGCTCTCTTAAGAAGAGAGCGCTGACAAAAAATGTTCGCGTTCAAAAGCCAAAGAAGAGCAACGACGAGATACACCTGAGAGAAAAGTCCAACCGCCTCATTGCAAAAGGTCGCGCGCGCGGGTTCATCACTTTCAATGAGATTATAAAAGAGTTTCCTCAGATTGAGTATAATGTATTTTTTCTTGATGAATTGTACGGGAGACTTAACGAAGCGGGTATTGATGTGCTTGAGAGCGGAGGATTGCTCAATATAGAGCCCGAAGAGACATTGTCTCACAAAAAATATACTTATAAGAGCGGGGATTCTACATATGACTCCATACAGATGTATTTAAAAGAAATTGGGCAATATCCGCTCATTCAGGCGGCAGAAGAACGAGATCTCGCCAAACGCATAGAACAAGGAGATGAGGAAGCAAAGAATATTCTTGCGCGCGCCAACCTCCGCCTTGTGGTTTCTATCGCAAAAAAGTATGTCGGGAGAAGCGCGGACCTTACCATTCTTGACCTCATTCAAGAGGGTAACCTTGGGCTCTTTAAAGCGGTTGAAAAATTTGAATGGGCAAAGGGATATAAATTCTCCACATACGCGACATGGTGGATCCGTCAAGCTATCACGCGCGCGCTTGCTGATCAATCTCGCACCATCCGTATCCCAGTGCATATGGTGGAGACGATTTCCAAATATAAACAAGTGGTGCGTCGCTTGTCACAGGACCTCGGTAGAGAACCGCTTCCTGAAGAAATAGCCATTGAAATGGGGCTTGATGTGTCAAAGATTTACACCATCAGAAACATCGATCACGACACGGTATCGCTTGAAAAACCGATCGGTGACGATAACGAGAAATCAACACTCGGTGAATTTATCGCGGACGAGGAGATGCTCTCTCCGTCGCAGGAATCCGCTCAACGAATCCTCTCTGACCAAGTAAAAGAGATTATGGAAGACCTCTCAGAAAAAGAGAGGAGGATTCTCGAAATGCGCCATGGTCTCATAAACGGCGTGGTTCACACGCTTGAGGAAGTGGGAAAAGAATTTGGAGTTACCCGCGAGCGTATCCGCCAGATAGAAGCAAAGGCCATTGAAAAAATCCGCGCGCACGAGAAGGTAAATAAATTGCGCAGTTACTAAGTATTAGTATTTCACTGAAATACGCATCAAAGCGACTGTTGTCAATGGTCATGAAATGTGGTAATGTAGAGCGAATGTCAGAAAGAAAAAATCAGCCGCCAAAAGGGATTTCGGAAAAACTTATTCGTTACATCTCAGCGACAAAAAATGAACCGGGATGGATGCTCGAGAAGCGGCTCTTGGCTTTTGCTCTGTATGAAAAGGAGCCGATGCCGCGTTTTGGACCATCACTCGCAGGGCTTGATCTTGAAAATATAAATTACTATGCTGACCCCGGGGTCGCCGAATCCGACAAATGGGAAGAACTCCCTTCGGAGATTAGCGACACTTTTGAGAAACTCGGCATACAGCAAGCCGAGCGCGAATATTTAGGCGGGGTTGGGGCGCAGTATGATTCGGGGAGCGTATATCATCGCCTCAAACAATCTCTCGCTGACAAGGGAATTATCTTTGAAAATATGGATGTCGCTCTGCAAAAATATCCTGAACTCGTTCAAAAATATTTTATGACAAACTGTGTGCCGGCAGACGACCATAAGTTTACGATGCTCCATATGGCAGTATGGAGCGGGGGGACATTTATCTATGTGCCAAAGGGCATCAAGGTGGGGCAACCACTGCAAGCATATTTCCGTATGCAAAGAGAGAGGAGCGCGCAGTTTGAACACACTCTCATTATTGCAGGTGAAGGATCAGAAGTTGATTATATTGAAGGATGTTCCGCGCCGAAATATAATTCTTCGTCGCTTCATGCCGGATGCGTGGAGATTTTTGTTCTCCCGAATGCAAAAGTACGCTATATCAGTATAGAAAACTGGTCGCTCAACACATACAACTTAAATACAAAACGCGCAATCGTTGAGAAAAATGCGGAGATAAAATGGGTAAATGGCAATATGGGATCGGGAGTAACCATGCTCTATCCCTCATCAGTGCTTATTGGTGAGGGCGCGCGCGCGGACAATCTCGGTCTCGTTATTGCAGGTCGTGGACAAGTGCAAGATACGGGAGCAAAAGCAATCCACCTCGCCCCTCATACGACATCAACGATTTACTCAAAATCCATCTCAAAGGACGGAGGTATTGCAAATTATCGCGGACTCATCAAGGTTTCCCCAAAAGCATATGACACGCGTTCATCGCTTGTGTGCGACGCTCTTCTTTTGGACAATAAATCACAAGCAAATTCATTTCCTTCAGTGAAAAATGCGAATGACGATGTCAGTATTTCCCATGAAGCGCACATCGGTCGTATCGGTGAAGATGAGATCTTCTACCTTAAAACGCGCGGTTTCTCCGAAAGCGAAGCGGTGCGTCTCGTCGTTGGGGGATTTGCAAATCCTATCGTTAAAGAGCTTCCCATAGAATACGCGATAGAGTTCAACAAACTCATCTCAATGGAAATGGACAACATTGGTCATCAAACCGCAAAATAACTATGATAAAAAACACGATTAAAAATGATTTTCCTTTCTTTAACAAAAGGGAAAAAAATATCGCCTATCTTGATAATGCCGCATCATCTCAAACACCCCAAGTAGTGATTGATAGGGTGGATGCATACTATTCAAGATTTCGAGCGAATGTTCATCGCGGATTATATGATGCAAGCGAAGAAGCAAGTATCGCATACGAAGATGCGCGAGCGAAGGTCGCTCATTTCATTGGAGGAGATTCTCGTGAAATAATTTTTACCGCAGGAGCGACGGCGTCATCTAATATGCTCATTTCTATGATTGAACATTCTGCTTTGATAAAAGAAGGTGAGATTGTGACAACCATAATGGAACACCACTCAAGCTTAATCCCTCTGCAAAAACTCGCGGAGCGACACAATCTCATCCTTAACTATATAGGGATGATTGAAGGAGGGGTGGGGCTTAATTATGAAAGAGTAGAAAAAATTATTACGGAAAAGACAAAGATCGTATCAATATGTCTCGCATCTAATGTTACGGGTGAAATCAATGATGTTCTGCGTATTGCTGAAATAGCGCGTAAATATGGAGCGATGGTCATCTGTGACGCGACGGCGGCAATAGGGCATATTCCCGTCGATGTAAAAGCTCTTGGTGTAGATTTTTTGTATTTCTCGGGACATAAAATGTGCGGACCGACGGGAATAGGAATATTGTGGGGAAAAAAAGAAATCCTAGAAAAACTGGAACCGGGAGTGTATGGAGGAGGAATGGCGGATGAGGTGTCTCAAGAAAAAGCGATATGGAGAAATGTTCCCGAGCGCTACGAAGCTGGGACACCTAACATTGCGGGCGCTATCGGTCTCGGTGCGGCAGCTCTGTACCTAGAACATATCGGCATAAATAATATTCGCGCGCACAATATCGCGCTCACCGCAAAAGCGATATCATCTCTTGAAAAAATACCCGGTGTGCGTATTATTGCCGAGAAGGATGTGTCAAAAAATATCGGTATTGTTTCTTTTATTATTGACGATATCCATGCGCACGATGTTGCCGATATCCTTGGAAAGGAAAAAGTTGCCGTGCGTGCGGGGTTCCACTGCGCAATGCCTCTTCATACGGCGCTCAATATTTCCGCGACTACCCGCGCGAGTTTTTATCTTTATAATACCGAAGACGACATCAATGCATTGATTGCGGGTATTAAAAAAGTAAAAGAAATATTTAAAAAATAGAAGCTGGAATATTGAATGTAGAATATGGAATAAAAATCTAAAACTCGTATCCATTCAACATTCAATATTCAACCCAATATGAACGAAAATCTCTACCAAGAAAATATTCTAGACCACAATGCGCATCCGCATAATAAACGGGTGATTTCTGGCGCGCACCTTGAAGCCGAGGCGCGCAATCGTTCCTGCGGAGACAGCGCAATGCTTCAGATTTGCTTTAACGACGCGGGGATTGTTTCTGACGCTGTATTCCAAGGTCAAGGATGCGCAATCTCCCAAGCAGGGCTTTCTATGCTTACCGATAAAATCAAAGGACTTGACCTGAACACGCTCCGGCTCTTGTCTCCGGGAGATATTTACACAATGCTGGGAGTACCCATAAGCCAAAGTCGCGTAAAATGCGCGCTCCTTGGATACTCGGCTCTTGAAAAAATACTTAAAAACGAAAATATAAGAACGAAAAACTGAAATATAAAGATACTTAATTCATATTTGAATTTTACATTGTAGTTTTTCATTTTTAGTTTTAAATTTTTAACTTACCATTATGCACTCACTCATCATAAAGAATCTAACGGTCTCCCTTGAAGGGAAGTCAATCATCAACAATGTGTCTCTTGAGGTGCACGCGGGAGAAATCCATCTCATCCTTGGGCCAAATGGCTCTGGAAAATCAACCCTTCTTAATGCAATAATGGGGCATCCTTTATATAAAATAGAGAGTGGCGAAATTGCGCTTGATGGAAAAAATATTACCACAATCTCCACGGAAGAAAAAGCTGTCAAAGGAATATTCCTCTCTCTACAGCACTTGCCCGCAGTTGAAGGAGTAACGATGCTCTCGTTCCTCCACCGCGCATATCGTCTGATTAAAAAAAATGATATATCCGTACTGGATTTCTACAAGATGATTGAATCAAAAATTAAAGAATTCAATCTCGACGAGAATCTCCTTAAACGGTTTGTGAATGTGGGCTTTTCCGGCGGAGAAAAGAAACAAGGAGAACTCATTCAAATGCTCGCCCTTGAGCCGTCTTTTGCGCTTCTTGATGAGATTGATTCCGGTGTTGATATCGATTCTCTGACAAAAGTTTTTGCGGGAATCGAAAAGTTACACAAAGAGGGGACGGGATTTATTATCGTGAGCCACCTCGGGACAATCCTCGAAAAGATAAAGCCAGACCGCGTATCTATAATGAAAGACGGCAAAATCATAAAGACAGGTGGGGTGGAAGTAGCGCGGGAGGTACTAAGAAAAGGATTCAATGAGCAATAATTGTATGAATAAAAAAATCACCGAACAACAAATTATAGATAAAATAAAGCTCATCAAAGACCCCGAGATAAAAATTGATATCTGGACACTGGGGCTTATTTACAAAATAACCTTTGAAGAGGACGGTGTGGAAATCTTGATGACACTCACGACGCCGTTTTGCCCTTTTGCTGATGACCTTATTGCTGAAGTAGAGAAAAAGGTCGGTGAATTGGGGTATAAAGAAGGGGAAGTGCGTGTTGAGCTTACTTTTGAGCCAGTATGGACACCCTCAGACGAGGTAAAAATGTTACTGGGAATTTAAAATAAGCTCCGCCCTTCGTAAAAACGAAGGGCGGAGCTTATTTTGAGCTCTATTTAAGTATCTGATCAATCGTTGCTTTTACCTGCTCATACGGCTGTGCGTCATCAATAGTCCCCGCAACTTTCTTATCTACAAAAATAAATGAGTGGGGAGTACCTCTAACACCCGCGGTATTCCCGCTCAAGATATTATTATCAACAATCCCTTTCATCTCACCATTTGCAAGACACTCGTCAAATGCTTTTTTATCAAGACCGATCTCTTGCGCCGTCTTTGAGAGCTCTGCTTCATTGAGTCCGTTATTTGAAGGGGTTATGCTAAATATTTTATTTGTATACTCCCAAAATTTTGTATTGCCACCAAGCTTGTTCGCGCACTCAGTCGCTTCCGCCTCACGATGCGCCTTAGAGTGAAGTTGAGCAATAGGAAAATGGCGATATACCCACGCCACCTTACCTCCTGCTCCATATTCACTCATTATCGTATTCATCGTCGTGTGAAAAACTTTGCAGTAAGGACACTCAATGTCCGAGTATTCAACAATAATAATTTTCGCATTGGGGTTACCCATGATATGGTCAGCATCTGTGATGGGAGCAATTTCCGTTTTTTGCTCCTGTTTCCCTTGAAAAGCAGTGTCTATCTTATCGGTATTTCCAAAATAAACAGCAGTAGCTATTGCAAGCCCCGCAACAACAATAGCGATGGGGATTGCATAGTTGGTATTAATCGTTGAAATGGTCACTCTAGATGATGTGGGGGTGGAGGTATTATTATCTTCCATATTATTTATTTAAAATCCTTACTAAAATATAATCATAGCATACTGTTAACTATTTCAGAAATATGCTTAACTAATACCATCCCCCAATAATCATTCCCAGCAATCCTATATGGAAATCAAAAGCGCTGAATTTATAAAAGGAATTATCGGTACCGACGACATTCTTAATGACGATATACCCTCTATCGCTTTTGTGGGGCGTTCCAATGTGGGAAAATCCAGTGTCATAAACTCTCTTGTGTTGCGCAAAGATCTCGTTAAACCAAGCGCTACCCCCGGAAAAACAAAAGAAATTAATTTCTTTCTCGTTAATAAAAAACACTATTTTGTAGACCTTCCGGGGTATGGTTTTGCGCTTGTGAAGGCAACGGGCGCGGAGAAGCTTCGCAAACTTATATTATGGTATCTCACAGGAGGAGAAGCGCGACATAATCTTGTTGTCCTTATTGTTGATGCAGGAATAAATCCCATGGCGCACGACAAAGAGATGGTAGGTGTTCTCCGTGCAAAAAACATCAACTTTGTCGTCGCCGCGAACAAGGTTGACCGCCTCAACCAAACAGAACGATCTCATAATCTTAAAAAGATAGGGGCATTCCTCGGCGTGTCCATCATCCCTTACTCTGCGCGAACAGAAGAGGGGAGAGAGATGTTGTGGGAAGAAATTAAAAAAGTGCTATAATATATTGAAATTAAAAACTAAAAATGAAAAATGAAAAAATACAGATAAAAATAGGAAAATTATTAATGAGTTAATGGAGCTTCGTCTTTTCGTTTTAAGTTTTAAGTTTTTAATTTTAATCTATGTACATATTATTTGATATCGGGGGGACAAAGATGCGCGTGGTGTCCGCAGACCGTAAAAAATTTCTCGGGGAACCAATGGTGGTAAATACACCAAAAGATTTTAATGAGGGAATAAATACACTCAAGAATATTATTGAGAAGCTTTCAGCCGGCGCGCCTATTGAGGCAATTGTTGGTGGTATCGCAGGCCCCCTTAATCAAGACAAATCCGCTCTGGAAGAAAGTCCAAATCTGGGAGGATGGAAAGGACACAATATAAAAAATGCCCTTGCTGAAGCATTTCATGCCCCCATAAGTCTTGAAAATGATTCCGCTCTTGTCGGACTCGGTGAGGCAAATTACGGCGCAGGGAGAGGAAAATCCATCGTCGTATACCTCACCATAAGTACGGGAGTGGGAGGGGTGCGCATTGTGGATGGGAATATTGACAACAGCACTCAAGGGTTTGAGCCAGGACACCAAATCATTGATCCTGATAATACGCTTTGCCAATCTTGCGAAGGCAATGATCTTGAATCTTATATATCGGGAACGGCTGTTGAAAAACGCTTCGGCAAAAAACCTTTTGATATTCACGACGATGCCGTGTGGGATGAAATCGCAAAGTTTCTCGCATACGGGCTCAATAACACCATAATGCACTGGTCGCCGGAAATTATCATCCTCGGAGGGTCAATGATGAAAGAAGTTGGTATCCCTATCCCTGCCGTACAAAAACATCTTACCAATATCTTGAAAATATTCTCCAAAATTCCTGAAATAAAGAAAGCCGATCTTGGAGATTTTGGCGGACTCTATGGAGCGCTTTCTTATGCGCGCACGCATTATTACTATTAGAATTCTGCGCTTAAACAACAAACGGGAACATAATGTTCCCGTTTTTCTGGACGCTAAAGTATTTTTTTTTGGATAAGAAGAGCCTCTTCATCCTCACACCCGTGTGGAATAAAGTATTTCAAGTATCCGGGAGGGGGCAATCCAATAGAATCATCAATATCCTGCCCTTGTTTGTTTCTGTAGATAAAACGCCCAAGCTTTCCGCATCCTGGACATATTTCCTTCATGAAAGACCCCCTTTTCTTTTTTTATCCAAAATTACTTCTTCTAAAACTATCTAAACATTACTAACATTTACTCTTGCCGTCAAGGGTGGTAAAGTGAGGGACAATGAAACCTATCTCATTCAAAATAGAAAAAAAATCTGAGGGGTTATGTAGAGCTGGAATACTCACTACTCCTCACGGAACTATCAAGACCCCCGCATTTGTGACGGTCGGTACAAAAGCAACCGTTAAAGCGCTTACCCCAGAACAAGTGCGTGATCTTGGGGCGCAAGTGGTACTCGCAAATACCTACCACCTCTATCTAGAGCCGGGAGAAAAGATAATGCGCGAAGCGGGCGGGCTTCATAAATTTATGAACTGGGATGGGCCGACCATGACCGACTCGGGTGGTTTTCAAGTATTTTCTCTTGGTGCGGCATTTAATTCAAAAGTAGGAAAGCTATCCAATGTTAGGCAAAATGAGATTATCACTCCGGAAGAAATAGATATTGAGGACAAAGCGGGAAAACTGGCAAAAATAGACGAAGACGGTGTTACATTTAAATCCTACAAAGATGGCAGTGAACATCGTTTCACCCCTGAGCGATCAATAGAAATACAACAGAATATCGGCGCCGATATGATCTTTGTCTTTGATGAATGCACATCGCCAATGGCACCCTACGAATACCAGAAGAAAGCGATGGAGCGCACTCACCGCTGGGCAAAGAGGTGTCTTGATTTTCACCACTTGGAAACGAAACGTCCAAGTAACTTGGATGTTTCGTTTCCAAGTGAGAAGCAGGGGCTTTTTGGTATTGTACAGGGCGGTCGTCATCGTGACCTCCGTGAAGAAAGCGCTCGCGTACTCGCAGAAATGGATTTTGATGGGTATGGTATAGGAGGATCGTTTGATAAAGACGATATGGGGACTGCGGTGAGTTGGGTGAATGCTATCCTCCCCGAAAATAAACCTCGACACCTCCTCGGCATCGGTGAACCGATTGACCTCTTTGGCGCAGTAGAAAATGGGTGCGACCTTTTTGATTGCGTAGCGCCAACGCGTCAGGGAAGAAATGGCTCGCTCTATACGCGTGATGGGCGAATCAATATTTTAAATGCGCGATTTGCCGAGGATGTATCTCCCATAGATAACGAATGTGATTGTTATACTTGTAAAAATTACTCGCGCGCGTATGTGGCGCATCTTTTCCGCTCTCAAGAGATGCTCGGCGCCACCCTCGCATCCATTCACAATCTCCGCTTCCTCATCTCTCTTGTAGAAAAAATGCGTAAAGCGATAATTGATGGCTCGTTCAATATTTTTAAAATTTCTTTTATTGAGAGGTATTATAAAAAAAAGCGACAACCCAGATAGATTGTCGCGTGTAAGAAATTACCTACTAACTCTAACTGCTACATGAGGGGTTGCATGGTATTTTTATTTTATCTACCATTACATACGCTCCCCTGCATAAAGCATACTTCTTTTTTCCACAACAAAGGCAGAAACCAATGACCACTGGTTTCTTTTTTGTAAGTCCACTTCTCCCTTGTCTGGAAATGGGATTTTTATTAAACCTTACTTTCATTAGACTTACCTCCATTTTCAATTTCGTACAACCTTATTAAAACTACCACTTTGTGCTATATTGTCAAGGATGTCCGTATTTAATTTAAAGTCAGATTGGCCACCGGCGGGAGACCAACCACAAGCCATAAAAGGGCTCCTTGAGGGGCTCAAAGAAGGGCGCGATCGCCAAACACTCCTTGGAGTAACGGGCTCGGGCAAGACCTTTACGATGGCAAATGTGATTGCGAATGTCGGTAAGCCGACCTTGGTCATCGCGCATAATAAAACGCTTGCGGCGCAACTCGCGCAAGAATATAAAGAATTTTTCCCCCACAATGCGGTGCATTATTTTGTATCATATTATGACTACTACCAACCCGAAGCGTATATGCCGACAACCGACACCTATATTGAAAAAGACGCGCAAATCAACGAGGAAATAGACCGCCTCCGCCACGCATCCACGCAAGCGCTCCTCGCGCGTCGCGATGTTATTATTGTCGCTTCCGTGTCGTGTATTTATGGTCTTGGTTCACCAAGAGAGTACGAAAAAGAAAATTTAAAACTTGCTGTCGGCGCAAAGATTGACCGCAAAGAGCTGATGCAAAAGCTCATTGCTATTCATTTTGAACGCACCAATGCCGACCTCAACCCCGGCACCTTTCGCTCTATCGGCTCACTCATTGAAATAATGCCGGTATCTGAAAAAATGATTTGGAGCATAACACTCGGCGTAAGGGGAATTGAATCTATCAACAGAGTCGATCCTGTTTCGCAAAAGATTGTAGGGAGTGAAAAAAATATTTTTATCTTCCCCGCAAAACATTTCATCACGAAAAAAGCAGAGAAAGACCGCGCTATCAAAAAAATAAAAGCGGAGCTCGCCACACAGATCAAAAAACTTAAAAAAGAAGGAAAACTTCTGGAAATAGAGCGCTTGTCTCGTCGCACCAACTACGACCTCGCTATGATACGCGAGGTCGGCTACTGCAATGGCATAGAAAACTATTCTCGCCATATGTCGGGGAGAGAAGAGGGCTCACCGCCCGACACACTGCTCTCGTATTTTCCAAAGGACAAAAAAGGTAAACCTGATTTTTTAACTATCATTGATGAGTCCCATGTAACCATCCCGCAGATTCGCGGAATGTATGCTGGCGACCAATCGCGTAAAAAGACGCTCATTGAATTTGGTTTTCGCCTTCCGAGCGCTCTGGATAATCGTCCGCTTCGTTTTGAAGAGTTCAATGAACGCGTGAGGCAAGTAATCTATACCTCCGCAACCCCCGGAGACCACGAGCGTGAGACTTCAAAAAAAGTCGTTGAACAAATCATCCGCCCTACGGGGCTTACCGACCCGGAGATTCTCGTTCGCCCTATTCAGACAAAAGGTAAATATGGTGGGCAAATTCAAGATTTTATTAAGGAGACAAAAGAAACTGTCTCAAAAGGTGGTCGTGTTATTGCAACCACTCTTACTAAAAAAATGGCGGAGGATCTTTCAGTTTATTTGAAAGAGGAAGGAATAAAAGCTGAATATTTGCATAGCGACATAAAGACTATTGAACGAATACAAATTTTGACCGAATTTCGCAAAGGAACATTTGATTGTATTGTTGGAGTAAACCTCCTCCGCGAGGGGCTTGACCTTCCCGAAGTTGCCCTTATCGGCATCCTTGACGCCGACAAAGAGGGGTTCCTTCGTTCAGAGACAGCGCTTATTCAGATCATCGGTCGCGCCGCGAGAAATATCCTTGGACACGTAATCCTCTACGCAGATAATATGACTGGTTCCATAGAGCGCGCCATAAGCGAGACCGACCGTCGTCGCGCTATGCAAGTGGCATATAATAAAAAACATAATATCACCCCAAAGACCATTATCAAAAAAATAAAAGATATTACCGAACATCTGCAAACCGACCATATGAAATCGGTAAAATTCAATCTCGATATCGATGCGCAGATTTTTGCAAAAAATCCCCAAAAGCTTATCAAATTGAAAGAGCGCGAAATGTCCAAGGCCGTCAAAAGTTTAGATTTCGAAACGGCAGCAGTTTTACGCGACGAGATTGTGGCGCTTCGTTCGCAGTTATTAAAATAAAAAAGCGCGCAGGGAAGTAATGTAATACCCTAGCGCGCTTTGAAACGGTTCACATTTACATTAAGTTTCAATCCTCAAGAAAAGAGAAGTTTAGATACCGGCACGCTTTATGGAATATGCCGGGTTTTCTTGTTTTTCTCAGGACAAGTATCCCCTCGGGTGTCATCCACCCGAAGAACCCTTTCCTGATCATTTCCTGTTCTATCAGACCGAGTGTCTCCGTGTCGAGACACTTCGTGTTTTTTGTTGCTACGACCACCAAACACTTTCCCCCTTTGGGGAACCACCGCGCGTACGATTTTTCCCTGATTACCCCCATCTCCCCCCAGAAGTCTACTCCTTTTGATCTTTTGGAGGGGAAGTGCAGATCAGCCAAAGTCCTGAATCTTTTGCTTCCTATCTCGCTGGTAGGGAAATGGCATTGCACCCCCACTCCAGAGATTAAGAAATCATCCCCGCCTTTCAGCCCTCTGTTTTTTTCGCCCACTGGAAACCTCCCTTTAATTTTTTTGTACAACCATTAAGTAGCATATAGGTAAAATCAATAAATGTCAACATCTCCTGTGGATACGACTCCTCCCCGCCACAATGATTCCCTCTATCTAAAATTGAAAAAATATGGTATTATAGGCAATCTTAGTCAATAAAATCTATGTCATCCTCACAAAACAAAAAGTACCAAGGTCTTGATAAAATTGTCGTTAAGGGCGCGCGGACGCATAATCTCAAAAATATCTCCGTTGAAATTCCGCGCGGCACGATGACGGTGTTTACGGGGCTTTCAGGGTCGGGGAAATCATCGCTTGCCTTTGATACTATTTTTGCCGAGGGACAGAGACGCTATGTTGAATCGCTCTCGGCGTATGCGCGACAGTTCCTCAACCAAATGCAAAAACCCGATGTTGACGAGATTACGGGTCTTTCGCCAGCTATTTCTATTGATCAAAAATCTCATTCCTCTAATCCTCGCTCAACGGTCGCCACCATCACCGAAATATATGATTATCTTCGCGTGCTTTTCGCGCGCATTGGCAAACCGCATTGTCTCGTTTGTGGAGAAGAAATCAAAAGACTCGGCAATGAGGAGATTATTAATTTTATTATGGATGATGTAAGGGGTGTTCCGGGAAAATCCGCATCGTCTATCCTCGTATTCGCGCCTCTCGTTCGCGGACGCAAAGGGGAGTACTATCAGCTCCTCTATGACCTCCTTGGTAAAGGGTATCTGATGGTGCGCGTGGACGGCGAAATGAAAAACCTCCGCGAGCAGATTATCCTCTCAAAAACGAAAAAACACGAAATTGATGTACTCGTTGACGAAATTTCTCTTGCTGATTTTAAAGATAAAATGATAAAGGGCTCAGTCACCAATTCAGGGCGTACCCGTCTCGGAGAAGCAGTAGAGAAAGCGCTTGATGAATCTGAAAGTCTCGTGCGTATTGTGTTCAGTAAGGGGAGAATTGATACCAAAGACACAATAATGTCTAACCGTTTTGCATGCCCCAATGACGGCTTTTCGTATCCGGAAATAGAACCGCGACTTTTTTCTTTCAATTCTCCATATGGCGCATGTACTCTCTGTAATGGGCTCGGAACAAAGCATTTTTTTGGAAATGAAGCTTGTCCAGACTGTGAGGGAGCACGCCTCCGCAAAGAAGCTCTTCGGGTATTTGTTAATGGTAAAAACATCGTTGATGTGTCAAAAATGTCCATTGCCGAAGCGTCTCTGTTTTTTGCCAACCTTAAAATATCCGCGCGCGACCGAGATATTTCCGTGCCCGTGGTCAAAGAGATACAGAACCGCCTCTCCTTTATGCTCAATGTTGGTATTGATTATCTTACTCTTGACCGTCGCGCGAACACGCTTTCGGGAGGAGAAGCGCAAAGAATCCGCCTCGCGTCTCAGCTCGGTTCGCGTCTTGTGGGAGCTCTTTATGTGCTTGATGAACCAACCATTGGGCTTCACCAAAGAGATAATGACCGCCTAATCAAAACTCTCAAAGACCTTCGCGATATTGGCAATACTATTATTATCGTTGAACATGATGAGGACACGATTTTTTCATCTGATTATATGGTGGATATCGGCCCGCGCGCAGGGGTACACGGGGGAGAGGTGGTCGCAATGGGGTATCTCGATGAGCTTGTTACCAATCCTAAAAAATACAAATCATTGACGCTTGATTACCTCCGTGGGGATGCTTGTGTTGAAATTCCGCGCGTGAGGAGGGATGTAGACCGCGGACATTTGCGTATTCGGGAAGGCGCAGTTTTCAATATCAAACACCTCAACGCCGAAATCCCCCTCGGCAAGCTCGTCGTCATTACAGGTGTATCTGGTTCGGGCAAATCATCGTTGATGTACGAAATTATTTATAAAAATCTTCAGGCTCGCCTTGAACGCCGTTATCGCACCAACGATATATGGAACTGCGAGTCATTCACAGGTACAGAATATCTTTCTCGTACGGTACTCATTGACCAGTCGCCCATAGGACGCACGCCGCGCTCAAATCCGGCGACCTATACGGGAGCGTTTACATTTATCCGCGACCTCTTTGCCGAGAGCGAGGAAGCGCGGCTACGGGGGTGGAAATCGGGACGATTCTCTTTCAATGTAAAAGGGGGGCGTTGCGAAACCTGCGAAGGCAACGGTGTGATTGCGGTTGAAATGCATTTCTTGCCGACCGTCTATGTAACCTGTGATGTATGCCGTGGTAAGCGATTTGAAAAAGACACACTCAAGGTAAAATACAAAAAGAAAGATATTTATGAAGTGCTTGAGATGACCGTTGAAGAAGCGCTCAATTTTTTTGAAGATATCCCCGCGATTTATGATCGCTTCAAGACTTTGAACGAAGTGGGTTTGGGGTATCTAAAACTCGGTCAGTCAGCGACAACGCTATCAGGAGGAGAAGCGCAACGGGTAAAAATATCCTCTGAGTTGTACCGCCCTTTTGCGGAGCGCACGATATACCTCCTTGATGAGCCGACCGTAGGTCTCCATTATGAAGACGTCCGCAAACTCATTGAAATACTTCAAAAACTCGTTGATAAAGGGAATAGTGTATTAACGATTGAGCACAATATGGATATTATCAAAAGCGCAGATTATTGTCTGGATATTGGCCCCGAAGGAGGCGCGGGCGGAGGACAGATTGTTGCGCGCGGTACTCCCGAGCAAATAGCCGCAAATCCGAAATCCCACACGGGATACTATCTAAAAAAAGTCCTTAAAAAGAAAAAATAGACCTGTCGCCTTTTATTTTTATCTCCACTGACTATGTATACGGTACTATAGTACCATATACATAGTCAGTGGAGGATCAGAAAAATAGACCCTTAAAGTACTTCTTTTTGTGATATACTAAATTACTATGATCGTCGTAGATATGGAAGCAACAGGTCTTATACCCAGCAAACACTCAATTTTGAGCATTGGCGCGGTGGAGTTTGAACATCCTGAAAGGCAGTTTTACGGCGAATGCCGTATGTGGGACGGAGCAAATATTATGAGTGACGCTCTTGCGGTAAACGGCTTTACACGAGAAGAATGCATTGATCCCAAAAAACACTCTTTAGAGGAATTGATGCAACGGTTTCTCCACTTCGTTGAACAATGCGAAGATAAAACTCTCGCAGGACACAATCCTTCTTTTGATCGCGATTTTCTCAACGACTCGTTTTCCCGCGCGCATATCGGGTGGCATTTTTCCTATCGCACGCTCGACCTGCATTCTATGGCATACATGGACGCAACGAAAAGAGGTATTGCTATCCCTCACAAAAATAATCGTGTTGAATTTTCTTTAGATGCTATTCTCAAATATCTTGGTCTCCCCGAAGAGCCAAAACCCCATCACGGACTCAATGGCGCCAAATATGAAGCCGAGTCGTTTTCCCGCCTTCTGTATGGAAAAAATTTGTTACCAGAGTTTGCGCAGTATCTTATTATCCATTCATTAGATTAAATTATATGTATAAAAAATTACTATTTACATTAGTAGCAACTTTAATGTTTGCACCAATATCAGCATTTGCGCTTTCTTCGGAGATCCATGTTACCAAAGATGGGAAAGCGGATATTTCCTCGGCAAAAGTAATGCAACAG
>CAYIHV010000004.1:0-16934 GCA_964363315.1 uncultured Candidatus Saccharibacteria bacterium | reverse complement strand
CGACTTGACCGACAATATGTCCTTGATCAAGCATACTCTTAAGTTCTGATATAAAAGGGATAACTATTTCAGATATCTTTGAGCGGAGTATATTGTTGTCCTCATATCGCTTCGGTAAAAGTTCAAGGTAGAAATCAATCACATGGCGCGCTTTGCTGACACACTCTCTCCATGTCTCTTCGTTTTTTTGTATCATATCGGCGGGATCCATCCCCTGAGGAAGCCCGGCAACACGAACGGACATATCTTGTGACAGAGCGAGCACAATACCTTTTTGGGCGGCGGCAATACCAGCAGAGTCCGCGTCAAATGCAAGTACGATATTTTTTGTGAATCGTTTGATGAGCGCGATGTGTTCCGCGGTAAATGCGGTCCCTGATGAAGCGACCGTGTTCACTATTCCCGCCTGATGGGAGAGGAGGAGGTCTATTTGTCCTTCAACCACAACCGCCGCATCAAGGCGGCGTATTGCCTCGCGCGCTTGGTAAAAACCAAAAAGCGCGCGCGTTTTATGGAATACTTCTGTTTCGGGGCTATTTAGATATTTTGCGCCAGCAGATGTTCCGGAGGTTTCTCCCTTGTCTTCATCCAATATGCGTCCCGTAAAAGCGATTACGCGCCCCGAATTATCCGTGATAGGAAACATTATGCGCCCGCGAAAGCGATCATAAACTCCTTTGGGAGAACGAATAATGAGGCCTGCGCGCTCCATAGTGTTCTCGGTAATTCCTTTTTTAGCAAGGAAGTCTGAGGTTGCGCGCCACAGATTAGGAGCAAAACCAATACGGAAGCGTTTGACGGTGTCTTCAGTGAGCCCGCGTCCTTTTAGATATGAAGTTGCGTGTGGAAACTTTGGCAACACCGCCTCATAGAATTTTGCAGACAGGTCGAGCGCGCGGATGATTTCCTCGCTCCCATCCTTCTTTTTTTTAGGTTCACGAACTAACTCCACGCCTGCTTTGTCAGCAAGAATTCTAAGCGCTCCCGGAAAATCTAGCCCCTCTATTTCCTCTATAAAAGAGAATACATCCCCTCCTATATTGCATCCGAAACAATGATATGTTTGTCGTGAAGGAGAGATCATAAATGAGGGAGTTTTTTCATTGTGGAAAGGACAGCGTGCTTTGAAGTTGCTCCCGGCACTTTCAAGCTTAAGGTAGTTTCCTATGATATCCACGATATTGATGCGAGATTTTATTTCTTCAGTAATGGAAGACATTATTTTTATGCGCGCAGAGAATCTCTCGCGCGTATTGGATTTTATGAGTTACGCCGACGCCTCTTCTTGTTTTCTTCCCGGAAGATCCCCCCCTTTTTTCTTTTGGTGTGAACTGAATCCCGTGCCTGCGGGGATGAGGTTTCCAATAATGACATTCTCTTTGAGTCCACGAAGAGTGTCTATTTTGCCGCGAATTGCCGTGTTGATGAGAATGCGCGTCGTGTTCTCAAATGATGCCGCTGAAAGCCAGCTCTTTGTGGTGAGCGCGACTTCGGAAATACCAAGGACAACATGATCAGCTTTTGCTTTTTGCCCCCCAATCGCTTCTACGCGCTTATTCTCTTTAATGAACTCTTCTTGTTCTACGATGTCGCCAGTATTAAAGTTGGAGTCCATTGCTTCTCTAATCTTGAGTCGTGAGAACATTTGGCGGACGATTACCTCAATATGTTTATGCGATATTGAAGCGCCTTGAAGTTCATAAATCTTGAGAATTTCCGTTATGATATAATTTTCTGCCGCATCCTTGCCCGCGTACTGGAAGACTTCATCAATATCTGCGGAACCATCTGAAAGGAGTTGCCCCTTAATTACATTATCGCCCACTTTTACAAAAGGCGATCGTTTTGCGGATGTCTCGTATTCCATTGATTCACCTTTTTTGATTTCGCCTTCTTTTGGGAGAACGGTTATCTTGAGTCTTTTGTCGTCTCTTATGATCTCGGTAACTACTCCGTTCGTGTGGGATACGATTGCAATACTCTTTGATACACGACGCTCCAAAATCTCTTCTACGCGAGGGAGACCCATGGTGATATCTCCGCCCGCAGACGCGATGCCTCCGGCATGAAATGTGCGCATAGTAAGCTGGGTACCCGGTTCACCGATTGCTTGCGCGGCGATAACCCCGACCGGTTCACCGAGCTTGATGAAATCATTCCTTCCTGTGTCAAATCCATAGCATTTACGACATATGCCATAAATAGCGCGACAGATGAGGGGTGAACGCACAAGCGCGGAAGTCACACCCTCTGCCTCTGCCCTTTGCGCGTCTTTCTTGGTCATGAGGTGGCCTTTTTCAAAAAGAATAGCGCCATCTGTTGTTTTAATGTCTTCCGCAATGACTCGTCCACGGAGATTTTGAGCGAATGGTATATCAAACCCGACCAGATTTTCTTTCCTGATGACTTTACCTTCTTTTGTCTTGCAATCTTCCTCTGTAATGATGGCATCTTGAGCAACATCTACGATGCGACGAGTGAGATACCCAGCTTTTGCCGTCTGAAGAGCCGTGTCCGCAAGTCCTTTTCGTGAGCCGTGCGTTGTAACAAAATATTCCACTGGGGACAACCCTTCTTTGAATGATGGGATGATTGGAAAATCAAGTGTGCGACCGGCAGTGTTAACAATGAGACCAACCATACCGCTCATATTCACAATTTGCGAGATTGATCCTCGCGCCCCTGATTTGAGCATATCTTCAACAGAACCGTTTTTTTCGAGAGTCCCCGGCATCATCTTCTCAATTTTATTGCGCGCGCCCTGCCATATTTCTACTGTGCGAGCATAGCGTTCATCTTCTGAGAGTAGCCCTTCATTGTATTCTCTGCGTGTTTCCTCCGCCTCTTTTCGCGCCACTACGATCGTTTCTTGTTTCCCTGCGGGGATTTTGATCTCATCAATACCCCATGTAATACCGGATTTCGTCACATACTTAAAGCCGAAATCCTTTATTTTGTCGAGAATAGCGGGAGTTCCATCAATACCGTGCGTGTTGATTATCTCGTCAATGATATTCTCAAGTTCTTTTTTAGTAATTTCTTTATTTACAAAAGGGAAATCAGAAGGAAGGACACTATTGAAGAGGAGTCGCCCGATGGTGGTTTCAAAGACTTTTCCTTCAAATCCTTTATATTTAGGAGTTTCTGTTCCGAGTACTTTTATCTTTGCATGATAACCAACCATATTAAAATCATGCGCGGTAATAGCGCCGTTCGGCGTTGAAAAGAATTTGCCCTCGCCTTTATCCCCTTCAATAATCTTTGTCATTGAGTAACATCCAAGAGGAATATCAAGTTTAGGATTTACGATAGGATCACCGTTTCCGGGACCAAGGAGGTTTTTATTGGATGCCATAAGTTCCCCCGCTTCTCTTTGAGATTCATTTGAAAGAGGAACATGCACTGCCATTTGGTCTCCGTCAAAGTCCGCGTTGAATGCCGTACAGACGAGCGGATGCACTTGTATTGCATTCCCTTCAATAAGAATAGGATGGAAAGCTTGGATACCAAGACGGTGAAGCGTTGGAGCGCGATTCAAGAGCACATATTTCCCTTCTATCACTTTTTCAAGAATTGCCCACACTTCGGGAACTTGGTCGTCTATGATTTTATTCGCTCCGCGTATATTATAGGCGAGTTCTCGTTCAAGTATCTTTGAGATAACAAAAGGACGGAAGAGTTCGAGCGCCATATGTTTAGGAAGCCCGCATTGGTCAAGGTGGAGTCTTGGTCCCACCACGATTACTGAACGACCCGAGTAATCAACGCGTTTTCCAAGGAGGTTCTGGCGGAAAAGGCCTTGCTTGCCTTTAAGCGCGTCCGCAAGGGATTTTAAGGTGCGTTTCTGCGCCTTATTCATCACTGCCGATTGAGCTCGTCTGATTGAATTATCAATGAGGGAATCAACCGCTTCCTGCAAGATGCGTTTCTCGTTGCGGAGGATAACTTCAGGCGCTCCAATACCCTTGAGTTTTTTGAGTCGGTTGTTGCGATTGATTACACGACGATAAAGATCGTTGATGTCCGAGGTCGCGTGCCTGCCTCCTTCGAGCGCTACCATAGGGCGAAGGGCTGGGGGGATGATAGGGATTGATGTCAAGAACATCCACTCTGGACGAACACCTGATTTTATCATTGATTTCACAATAGCAAGACGCTTACTGATCTTCTGTTTATC
Source organism: uncultured Candidatus Saccharibacteria bacterium (assembly GCA_964363315.1). Classification (GTDB taxonomy): domain Bacteria; phylum Patescibacteriota; class Minisyncoccia; order Phycocordibacterales; family UBA1550; genus UBA1550. Next base: position 12,757 of record CAYIHV010000004.1, on the reverse strand, counting down.
TGTTGCCCCGGCTTTCTCAAGGTTCTTTTCAAGCTGGGAGCTGAATTTCTCTAAATCGAGCTTTTTGAATATATTGTAAATCGCTTCCGCGCCAACTTCAGCTTCAAAAGCTGTGCTATATTTGAGCGCAAATCTATGATATACCATCTCATCGAGAACTCGTCCATGAACGAGAGATAACACCTCTTGTTTGCTTGTTAAGAGAAGTTCTTTCAATTTTTCCTTGCTTTTCTCATCGACGAGATTTTTTATCTTTACCTTATATTCTTGGTCTATTTCTTTCATCAATCTTTCACACTCGTCCTTGTTTACATTCGTGATTATATATCCTGCGAAATAGATAACTTTTTCAAGATCAACAATAGATAGATTGAGAAGGAGTCCCATTCGTGAAGGGATACTCCTAAAGAACCAAATGTGCGCCACTGGACTTGCGAGTTCTATATGTCCCATTCTTTCTCGTCGTACGATCGCGCGCGTGACTTCAACACCGCATTTCTCGCAGATAATGCCTTTGTATCGGATGCGTTTATATTTACCGCAATAACACTCAAAGTCTTTTTCTGGACCGAATATACGCTCATCAAAGAGTCCACCCCTTTCGCTTTTTTGAGTACGGTAATTAATCGTTTCGGGCTTGGTAACTTCACCGTGCGACCATTCTTTGATGTCGTCAGGTGATGCGATTTTGAGAAGGATTGAATCAAATTTTTTCTGTTCGTGTGATGTTTTCATAGTAAGTTATAGAATGGTAAGTTATGGATTTGTAAAATAGATTCTGGATAATCTTGTAAATCTATAACCCCCTGTCTTCCTCATCTTTGAGGAGCTTTACATTGAGAGAGAGACCCCGTAGATAATTTAGAAGAACATTGAAGGATTCCGGGATATTGGTTTGTTCAATATCATTGCCTTTTACAATAGCATCAAATGCTCCCGAACGACCGACAATATCGTCTGATTTCACCGTGAGCATTTCACGGAGCACATGAGACGCCCCATATCCTTCAAGCGCCCAGACCTCCATTTCACCAAAGCGCTGACCGCCTCCCTGCGCTTTTCCTCCAAGTGGTTGTTGAGTGATAAGGGAGTACGGGCCAGTGGAACGCATATGGATTTTATCTTCAACCATATGGTTAAGTTTCAAAATATACATATACCCAACGGCAATATCTTGTTCAAAAGATTCTCCGGTAAGTCCGTCATAAAGTCTCATCTTCCCATTCTCATTAAACCCCGCTTTTACGAGTTCACCCTTAATCTCATCAACGGTAGCGCCCATAAAAGGAGGGACAATGGCCTGATAGTTTTGGGTATTCGCGGCAAGACCTAAATGGAGTTCCAATATCTGTCCAAGGTTCATACGCGATGGCACACCAAGTGGTGTCAGGATTACATCTATGGGAGTGCCATCTTCCATGTAGGGCATATCTTCTTCAGGAAGGATAACCGATATGACCCCCTTGTTTCCATGACGACCCGCGAGTTTATCTCCAACCGATATATTGCGAATCTGCGCTATCTCAAGGTGAATGCGTTTAATGATTCCCGACTCAAGATTATCGCCTTTTTCACGAGAAAAAATCTTAACACCAATGACGCGACCACGCTTACCGTGATCCATACGAAGTGAAGTGTCTTTTACATCGCGTGATTTTTCTCCAAAAATAGAGCGAAGGAGACGCTCTTCAGGGGTAAGCTCCGTCTCTCCTTTGGGGGTGACTTTACCGACCAATATATCTTCGGGGTGAACTTCGGCGCCAACACGGATAATACCGTCCTCGTCAAGGTCTTTTAGCTTTACTTCGCTTACATTAGGGATATCGTGTGTGGTAATCTCTGGCCCGAGCTTTGTATCACGCACATTAACAATGAATTCATCTATACAGATGGATGTGAATTTGCTGTTTTTGACGAGACGCTCCGAGAGAATGATGGCGTCTTCATAATTAGAACCGCCCCATGTCATAAATGCCACGAGCATATTCTGCCCGAGAGCGATTTGTCCTCCGTCGGACGATGAGGTGTCTGCCAATATCGCACCTTTTTTGATTTTATCGCCAACATCAACGACGGGTCGTTGATGAAACACCGTGAGACCATTGGTGCGAGAGAAATTGATGAGTTTATAAGAGTGTTCCTTGTCCCCAGTGTCTTTAATCACAATCTTCTTTGCATCAGAGTGAATGACGATACCATCAGTGAGAGATACAACAAGGCGTCCGGTATCGCGCGCGGCGTTCTCTTCCATTCCTGTTGCCACAAGTGGCGCTTCAGGAATAACACAAGGGATGGCCTGTTTCTGCATATTGGAACCCATAAGCGCGCGATTTGCATTGTTATGTTCAAGAAATGGAATCATTGAAGTTGCGATTGAATACCCTTGGTTTGTGGCAACATCAATATAGTCAACAAGATCACGGGAAATGATTTCGGGACGACCGCCACGACGAACTTCTACCTCCTCCTCAATAATTTTACTTCCTTCAATCTTCGTTGCCATATGGGCAATATAAAAACCCTCTTCTTCAAGCGCGTCCATATACACGATCTCGTCGGTAATCTTACCTTTTTTTACTTTCGCATAAGGTGTCTCTATCATTCCGAAATCATTAATACGCGCGTAACAAGAGAGACGCAGAATAAGACCGATATTGGGCCCTTCTGGCGTATGGATGGGACAGAGGCGTCCATAGTGAGAAGGATGAACATCGCGCACTTCAATACCCGCGCGTTCGCGCGTGAGGCCTCCCGGGCCAAGGGCGGAAAAAGTGCGCAGATGTTCTATTTCATTGAGAACATTATACTGACCCATAAACTGCGAGAGTTGGTTGGTTGTGAAAAATTCTTTAAGACGAGCTTGGAGAGGTCGCGGGCTGATGAATTGAATAGGAAGTGTCGCATCGGTGTCTATCGTTGACATACGATCTTGTATATTTCGTTTCATCTGGGTCAATCCCACGCGGATTTTCTGCTGGAGCATCTCTCCTATCGCGCGTATGCGACGAGAACCGAGATGGTCAATATCGTCAGGAAGCGATTGAGTGTTTTTATTCAGCTTTACGATATGCGAGATGATGGTGACTATGTCATTCGTGTCAATCGTGTGTCTGGCAACATCTTCTTTACCAATAGGTTTACCGAAACGTTTATTAAATTTAAAACGACCGACCTCGGAGAGATCATATTTCTCTTTTGAAAATATGGACTCAACGAATCCTTTCGCGTTCTCTGGGGTGGCAAGGTCTCCATCACGGAGTTTTTTGTGGATTTCTATGAATGATTCCTCTTTGGTTTTTGAAGGGTCTTTGGTGATGGTCGTTTCTATGACTTTCCTTGCAAGCTCGTCCTTTGAAAAGAGCTTGAGGATAGCGTCATTGTTTTCTGTTCCAAGCGCGCGCAAAAGCACTGTGGCGGGAAATTTGCGCTTTTTATCAATACGCACATAAATGGCGCCATCAGGGTCAGAGCTAATCTCTATCCACGCGCCACGACCAGGGATAATCTTTGCGCCAAAAAAGCGGCCACCTTTTATTTCTTCTTCGGTGAATGAGATACCGGAAGAACGGGATATTTGGGGGATAACCACGCGTTCAATGCCATTCACAATAAAAGTGCCGTGTGTCGTCATCATAGGGAAATCTGCCATAAAGATTTCTTGTTCCTTTTCGCTTTTGAGTGTTTTGTTGATGAGTTTTACGCGCGCCTTGAGAGGCACTTCGTATGAGAGTTTGTTTTCTTTGGCGTAGTATTCGTCGTATTTCGGTTTTGAGAGTTCAATACCGATGAATTCAATTTCAAATTTCTTTTCAGAATAATCTCTGATGGGAGAAAAATCTTTAAATACTTCTTTAATTCCTTCTTCGAGAAGCCATTGATATGATTTTAAATGAGTCTCTACAAGATTTGGCAATGGGACGAGCGGCTTTTTGTAGCGCGCAAAAAATTTCTTCTCTCGCATAGTGTATTAAATAGAACCTATCCACTATCCCCTCGTACCAGTCCTAGAAACTCTTATTTTAGGTGGAAAACAAGTCGGAGCGCGAAACATAATGAATTATGTTAAGCGCGAGACGAAGTTTTGTAACCCAAAATAATGGTTTCTAGGATGGGGGAAGATGATGGATTGGTTCTAATCTCTTATTAAATACTAAAGAACAAACAAAGGAAATGACCCTTTGTTTGTTTGTTCTTTAGTATCGCGCCTAATAAATTAATCAGGAAGAAGTCAGTAATAACTCAATCAGTTTCAAGCCTTACATAGGAAGATATCAGAGATGAGATATTTGTCAAGCCCACACACCTACTTTTGCATTATTGCATTGTGTTTCTCTATATTTACCTCCCAAAACCTTATATTTCGAAATTATAGTAGAGTTCCTCTGGGCAGTTAGACATGCAATAAAAACACGATGCAAAAGTAGGTGTGGGGGCAAGCCCAAATCTCATCTCTCTATTATCCTGGCACCTTGACTCCCAATGTGTTTGCGATAAGACCAAGTATCCCATATACGGCAATCATAAAGAAAATGCCAAGGATACCCCAGAGCATATGTTGTTTCCCCGTCTTCTGAGCTTCCTCGTTGTCTTGATTTTGAATGAAGGCGAATACTCCATAGAGAAAGTACCCTACCGCGCAAGCAAAGAGAAGCCAGATGATAGGATTCAAAATCTCCGTCTTTATTTTTGAGAGAGCATCCACAGAAATGTAAAGAGCTTACTAGAGAGGAAGACTTGGGGCAGAGATGGGCGGTCCCCCGATTCCTACCGTGCTTGAACCAATAAAATTGATGAGTCCGTAAATTGACGCCATTACCGCAAGACCGATAATGCCATAAATGAGTTGCATGCGTCCCTCTTGTCGTTTTGTTTCATCCCCAGCGCTTTGAACGAAATTGAATACTCCATAAAGAAAATAGAGTACCGCCGCGGCAAAGATAAGCGTTGTTAATGTTCTCATCCATGACGACACAGTAGTGAAAAGACTACCCACATCAAAGATAGGGCCAACGGCCAACGAAAGCATAGGCGTAAATACGATTCCAAAGGCAATAACTTTTTTCATATATTATAATTGATTTCTAAAATTACTCTTAATTATTAAACTACTTCTCCTGCTTCAATAAGTATATAAAACCCTATTAAAAAACGCAAGAACAATCAATCAATCCCACTTTTATCTTAGTAATTTGAAGGGAGGCCAAGCAGGTCTGGATTTGGCGCATTTACTCCCCTTGCATGTATTTCAATGTCGGTATCCCCGTTAGTCCATAATTAGGCTTTGGGGAGGGGGGAGGTTGATTATTGAGCAAATCGTAAGGATATGGATTTTCTTCAGCATTAATGTCATTGAAATTAAATGAAGGATTTTTGGGGCGAAATTGGAAAAAATCCTCACTCCCCTCGTTTGCAGGGCGAGGATTGAAAGAAGAAGACCCTGAATTAAAAACGGGTATTCCCGCTCCTGGCACGAAAGAATTTACGAGGATTTGCACGAGTCCCCACATTGATGCCATTACGAAGATGGCGACAATGCCCCATAGGGTATTTTTTTTGAATTTCTCAATCTCATCCTTATTGTCAATATTTCGGATAAATTGAAAGACATTCCAGAGAAAATAGAGAATGGAAAGAGCAAAAATCAATACGGTTATTGGCTGTATAATACCCTTAATAATTACCGTGGAGATGAGTTCTTTAAATGACATTGACGAGATATTCATAGTGGTTAAAGAAATTATTATTGAACACCCGTAATAGTTGAAACCGTTGTGCCGATAATCGTCGCAAAAGCGGACGCTCCAAGGAGAATGAACGCGCCGATAACACTCCAAAACATCACTTCCTTTGCTTTTTTTATCTCCTCGGGCTTTCCTTGCGCTCTTACAAAAAGGAAGCCGGCATAAATAAAAGCGACAACCACAAAGGGCATCAGAACACTGACAGCTGCTTTGGTGACACCAGCGACAAGTTTTGAAAATGTATCATACTCAGGTTTAAGAGGGTTTTCGAATTTTACTATTTCCGCACCAATGACTAAATTTGTGCTTATAATAAAAGTACCTGAGGCAAGAAAGAGTGTTTTAAAAAAATTTCTCATATGTATATTATATCGTAAAAAAGAGAAACAACGCAACTTTTTATTTAAGGAGAAAATCTATACTAAACCCCGTTGCGAGGAATTGAGAAAGCACAAATTTGATAAGGACAAATGCTCCGACCATAATGCCAAAACCTATACCAATATCCCCAAATGCGGTCTTTGCTTTGCTCCATTCGCCTGTTTTGTCTTGGTACAGCACCAGCCGTCCTCCTATATACATAAGACTAATAGCTGTGAGTGGAACAGCGACATCAATAAAGAGGAAACGGATAATCCTGTTTACCATCGCCATAAGCTGATTGAAGTCGCAGAGTGGTTCTCCTTCCCCTCCACACAGCACGAGACCAGCGGCGCTTGCCAAAATAGGTATACCGATAATCAATCCCGCAAACATTACCGCCTTAATTTTTTTGATATGGTGTTTTTTCATACAATTGATTTTCATAGATTGGTAACGATATTATCTATTTTGATATTGTTTCAGCAATCCATCAATACTGCTCTGCGCCACAAAGAGGGATTGGTTTATGTTTGTCCTCCCCGATACGATATTCTCAATGAGCGTGCGGAAGATTTGATCGGTTGCTTTTGTGTCAGGATCGTACCATGCGCGCGCGATGAGAGCAGAATCGTACAATGTTGCGAATACTGCGTCGGTGGGGCGAATGGATATAAGGTCGCGACGAACGGGAGGAAGGTTCATTTTCTCCGCAAGCGCGCCCACAAATTCTTTATTGGACAATATTCCCGTCGCGTACATCGCTCCGGCTTGTTTTTGGCTTGCTTTAACGATTGCAATTCCTTGCATTCGCCCAAAAGTGGTCTTTGTCGCGTATTTGCCAGCTTGCGGAATCACCGCAATGTCAAAATTCAAGTGGGGGTTTCTGTTTACTATTGAAGCATATTCGCTTGCGTAACCGAAATAGAGCGCAAGGTTTCCCTCTTCAAACATACTTCTCGATGAGGGGAGTGAGCGATTCCACGAATAAGAAACTTTATCGGTTTTTGAAAATTGAGTAAAGAAGAAGAGCGCGTCTTCGGCATTACCCCGCTCATTGGTTCCCTCCGTATTCCCATCGCGCGCAAGCGACGCTGTCAGAAATCCATCTTTCAAAGCGACGATTGGTTTCCCTGCCTGCATAATGAGCGTTGAAAGGATTTCCTTTGCATTGGACACATTATTATATTCGCCAAAAGCCACGAAACTTCGCGCTATATTGCCCTTTTGGTCACGCAAGGATATGCGCGTGGCCAAACCATAAAAGCCGTCCCAGAGACTTGGCGGGGATGCTATTCTCTCATTGGTAAAAATGTCGCGGTTCCAGTACATTATGAGCGGATCAATGGTGAGAGGCAGAGCAACAATCCCGTCTTTTTGCAAGAATAATTCCCCCTCTTCTATGAAAGTGTCTTTAAATACTCGTTCTGTGACCGATTGATAAGGAATCAGACTTAGCTTGTTTGCATTGCTTAGTATTTCGTCTTGGGCGACGAGAATGAGGTCGGGAGCATTTCCGCTCGCGACTGCTTCGACGAAATCACGCGTAAAAGTCTCTCTGTTTTTCTCTATATATTTAATGATAACATTTTGGTCTGTTCTTACCTTTTCACTGATGGTTGACTGCATTATAGAGGAAGGTATCGTCCCCCAGAGAACCACTTCGCCGTAGTTGACATCTTTTGAGCCCGAAGGGAAAGGTATCTTTCCGGAGAATCCAAGAAAACCAATGAGAAGGAATATCACGAATCCTCCGAGAACTACTGCTTGAAAAACATTAAATTTTTTCATAGATGTTGAATAGTCAATAGTTAAATAATAAATATTTGAATATTTTGATATTTTCTATTTTGCTATCTTTCCGCCTTATACATCACAAGCCCATAGTGATGTTCCCCCGCATCAAAGTCTTTTTTAAGGACAAATCCTTCCCGTTCGCACATTTCGCGCGCAATATCCATAGGGACAACAAATTCTTTGTTTGGCCCGATTCCGCCGAAGGAATCTTTCCAGTCTACGATGAGCATTTTACCTCCTATTTTCAATATTCTGTTTGCCTCACGAATGAGACCCATTTTGTCTTCCGCTTGAAAAAGGACATTTGAGATGACCACCGCATCAACACTTCCCTCTTTTATCTTTGTGCCAAGGAGACGCTCAATGTCTCCCCAAAGAAGTTCCACATTCTTCAATCCTTGCGCTACGACAGAATCCTTAATATTCGTGAGAAAATCTTTTTGAACCTCAATAGCGTACACCTTTCCGCTTTCTCCTACGAGATGAGCAAGGGGGATGGTATACGCTCCTGTTCCCGCGCCAAGGTCTGCCACAACCATCCCCTCGTGTACGCCGAGCTCGCGAATATTTTTTTCAGGATTAGTGAAAGAGGGGATGTCCATATGTATATTATAAACTAAAAACTGAAAACTAAAAACTACAGATAAAAATCCAAAAATATTTAATACATCTTTGAATTTTTCTTTGTCGTTTGTCGTTTTTCATTTTTAGCTTTCCCGCCTGCCATCGCCTGACTGTTCCTTTTGAGCGACAGGCAGTGGCGGGCAGGTCGTTTTTATAGGCATGTCAGCGACGCAATACCGTCCCCTTCCCTCACTTTCATAATGCGCACTCCCTGCGTATCACGACCTAGTGTTGGCACATCTTTGACGGCAATACGGATTACTTGGCTCTTCTTTGAGATTGCGACAAGCTCCGTATGCTCCGGATTTACCGCTTTTGCCGCAATGAGCGCCCCTATCTTTGCGGTAACTTTTGCGGTTTTAATGCCAGAACCGCCACGCTTTTGAATTTTGTATTCTTTAATTGCAGTGCGTTTACCGTAACCATTCTCACTCATAACAAGAAGAGTTGTATTTTCAACATCTTTTTTAATGGTATCAGCGCCGACGATAAAATCCACCTTGCCGAGTTTCATTCCGCGTACTCCTCCTGCGGTGCGTCCCATCTCGCGCACATCCGACTCTTTAAAACGGATGGCTTGTCCTTTTGCTGTTGTCAGGATAATATCATCACCTTTTTCTGTAAAGAGCGCGCCGAGGAGCTCGTCTCCTGTTTCGAGTTTTATAGCGATAATGCCATTCTTGCGCACATCTTTGAAACTTTCCGCGGAGACTTTTTTCACGGTGCCTTGTTTGGTTATCATAAAGAGAGACAAACTTGACCCCTTGATCTCTTTCGGCATTGCGAGGATAGAAGTTACTTTTTCCTCTCCGGAGAGCGCGATGAAGTTCATAATGGACTTGCCGCGCGTCGCGCGCTTTCCTTCGGGGATTTCATACATTTTGGTTTGGTACACCTTTCCTCGGTCTGAAAAGAATAACATATCGCTATGCGTCATTGCCGACATAAAGAGCGTAATGAAATCCTCTTCTTTTGTGTCGAGGTCTACTACGCCTACTCCTCCGCGGTTTTGCCTGCGGTATTCAGATGGGTTGGTGCGTTTAATATACCCGCCTTTTGTGTATACGAGCATTGACTCTTCGTTAGGAATCATATCTTCCATAGAGATAGATTGCGCTCCATGTTTGACGATGCGACTTTTGCGGGCATCACCATATTTTTCTCTTATGGCTAGAAGTTCTTCTTTTACTACCGTGAGAATCTTCTTAGCGCTCGCAAGGAGTTCGTTGCATTTCTTGATGAAATCTTGCTTCTCTTTAAGCTCTGTCTCAACATTTTTTCGCTCAAGACCAGCGAGTTTTTGGAGTTTCATCTCTAGGATTGCCGTTGCTTGTTTGTCTGAAAACTTAAACTCCTTCATTAAGTTTATATGAGCGGTCGCGGTGTCTTTTGACGCGCGGATGAGGGTGATGACGCGGTCAATATGGTCAAGCGCTTTCTTCAGGCCGAGTAAAATGTGTTCTCGTTCTTCCGCTTTGCGGAGGTCGTATTCCGTGCGACGACGCACGACAACCTGCCGATGCTCTATAAAATTACTCAAAAGCCCTTTGAGCGATAGCGTTTGAGGAATACCGTTTACGAGCGCCAACATATTGTAGTGGAATGTGTTTTCGAGATCGGTGTGTTTATAGAGATAGTTTAGTACCGCTTGAGGATATGCCCCGCTCTTGAGGTCAATGACAATGCGAATATCTTTTGTTGACTCATCGCGAAGACCCCTGATCCCTTCAAGTTTTTTCTCGCGGACGAGGTCGGCGATTTTTATAATAAGCTCGGCTTTATTGATGCGGTATGGGAGCGAGGTAATAATGATTTGGTTTGCATTTTTATCCTCAATGACATCCGCTTCGCCACGGACAACGACATTCCCGCGTCCTGTGGTGTAAGCGCGGTGCATTTCTTTTTCACTAAACACAATACCTCCTGTTGGAAAGTCGGGCCCTTTTACAAATTTAAGGAGGTTGTCGGAGGTTGCGTCTGGCTCATCAATAAGGTGAATGGTAGCATCAATCAATTCACTAAGGTTGTGAGGCGGGATATTGGTCGCCATGCCTACGGCAATACCGAATGTGCCATTGAGAAGAAGGTTGGGTAATGCGGTGGGAAAGACGGAGGGCTCCTTTCTGGTGCCGTCGTAATTGGGTAAAAAATCCACCGTTTCTTTTTCAATATCGCGTAAAAGCCCCTCGGTTACACGGGACATTTTTGCTTCGGTGTAACGCATTGCCGCGGGAGAGTCTCCGTCAACAGAACCAAAGTTCCCCTGTCCCATTACGAGCGGATAGCGAAAAGAAAAGTCTTGAGCCATCTTTACCATCGCGTCATACACTGACGAGTCGCCGTGAGGATGATATTTACCGAGGACATCGCCGACCACTGCCGCTGACTTGCGGAATTTTGCCGCAGAAGTAAGCCCCATTTCACTCATAGAGAAAAGGATGCGACGGTGTACCGGCTTGAGTCCGTCGCGGACATCGGGAAGCGCGCGCGAAGTAATGACCGACATCGCATAATCAAGATACGAAACGCGCATCTCTTTGCTGATATCCATCGGAACAATACTGATATGTTCTGACTTTTGCGAATCGTCTTCCGGGATTTTTATTTTCTCATCTTTCCGCGCCATAAAATTATAGTTTCTTTACTCTTTATTTTACCATATAAATATTAAAAATTAAATAGTTCTGACGGGATGAGATTATTGCGTAAGTTTCGGCGATGTACTTGCGCTCTTTACGGTATGGTCAATAATGACTATCCCCGAGATATTGAAGTCGGTTGTTGATGAAGCAACAGAGTCTTTTTTTGCGGGGGTATTCGTTGCTGTTCCATTTATGTTTTCCGTGTACGACGGCATCCCGGAAACCCTTTCTTTTGCCTCGGAAATAACCTCGCTCATCATCTCCACAAGACTTGCAAGAGGACTCATAGCATTCATTGATACATTTTTTTGCGATTGGTTTTCCCGTGAGGAAACCCACACAAATACAATGATACTGAAGATGATTATAGTAAGGACAAGTGAAAAAGTCTTCTTAATATGGTCGGGCTTTGAGCGAAGTTTTTCAAGCATAGAAATATTTATAAATAGAATATTGAATATTGAATAAATACGAATTTGCACCTATTTCTATTTTCCACATTCCATATTCTACCTATGATAATTTTATAAACTCTTAACGATAACAATCGCCCCTTCTTTTTCCTCAACATCTTTTTTCTTGAAGGTGAATTTATCCACTATCTCGGGTTCCTCGCCCCCTTCTTTAATGAATTTATCAAGAGCATCTTTACTGTCCTCGTAATCCATCGGAATAATGACCCTTGCTTCAAGGATAAGAGAGAGTTTGTATGCTTCTGTGGGAGTGAGCACCCCCAGCCCTCCAATAGGAGCAAAAAGAATATCAATAACTCCCAATTCTTCTTTTATTTCGCGCGAGAGCGCTTCCGACGACGCGAGTGACCCAAGAAAACAAAAATTGATGCCCTCAAACACTACTCCGTAGATGGTGTTCATTCTCTTTTTGTTTTCATACACCGTTTCTGTTCCAAATCCTTTGATAAAGATCCCCCCCACTTCATATTCACCCGGACCATTGATAGAAGAAGATTCTTTGTCTCCGTGCGAGCATTGTTCAACGCCATTAAAATCAGGATGATTGAGTGATGAGAGGACGATATCCGCGCCAAACCGTGAGGTCTTGTACTTTGAATCCTTACCGATGGGATTATACGCGATAATAGTATCCCCGAGCTGTATTTTGAAGAATTGTCTTCCGTAATATGTGACGATCATAAAATAGAGTGTAGCAGATGATTGCAATGAAAACAATTAGAGTAACACGCGGAGTGGAAGTTCCTCTATGTACATCCTAATTTTTTTATGATAGTTTATAGAAGTTAAGGAAGTATTAATCGCAAGCTCGTGGATCGCGGGTAACCTCACCTATGGGATAGCAATCAATAGATGAAACCGAGGTCCTTTCCCCCGCTTTGCCGATATATAGGTAAGCGGGATTTTTAACATTATGTCAGAATTAGAATTAGAAAAAGAAAAACAAGGAGAAGTAACACCGTCTTTTATGACGGTGTTACTAGAGGATGATAAACAACAACCCGAAATTGACTCACTTGTAGAGGGGCCTGTGTTGAGTGTCCAAAAATCAAATGTGTATATCAATCTCGCGCCTTTTGGAACGGGTATCATTTATGGAGCTGAATTCATCAATGCGCGC
>CAYIHV010000003.1:0-17660 GCA_964363315.1 uncultured Candidatus Saccharibacteria bacterium | reverse complement strand
TGGACTTCGGCAACTTTTTTCTCAAACTTTTTCATAATCATCGCCGTATCAATAGGGTGAATATAGATAGCGATATCAAACACCTTATCAAGGTTAATAAGCGGTGAAAGCCAATTGTCCGAGAGAATGCTCGGGTATGAGGTAACAAAAAAGGAACGCACGACTTTTTCGCCGAGATTGAGGTTCTTTGGATTTATTTTCACCGCCGAAGGGGCAATAATGTCGGTGAGGTTGAGACCCGTGTCGCGATATATCTCCTCCGCCAATAAGGGGATAGTATTTCCACTTTGTGGAGCGGCTGGTGTTTTTTTTGTTAAGAAATCAAGCATAGGGATAGAATATAGAATGTGGAATGTGGAATGTGGAATGTGGAATAATATATTATACCATTACATTATAAATCGTTTGTCTTATTTATGAAAGAATTAAGCAGTTTGTGGGAAATCTCAATTTGTTTATAAATGTTGTCAAAATCTATAATAGAAAGATACTCGACATCCCGAGCTACCAAAAGTTGACTTTCTAATTCAACAAGAGACCCCCTAGCGACGGAATAAAATTGAAGCTTTTCTTTTTTGCTTCTCCTCGCAAATCCTTCCGCAATGTTTGAGGTTATTGAGACAGAAGATCTCCTCATTTGTGATGTAATCCCAAAAATTTCTTCTTTTGGAAAATTTTTTGTAACTATATAAACCATCAGAACAAGTTTGTGTGATTCTCTCCACACAATTAAATCTCTAAATGACAGAATTTTGGGATTATTATTTTGCATTTTTATTCTAACTTCCACATTCCCTTTTCTAAATTCCATATTCCATATTCCACATTCTATTTTCTAGCTTGAAATCTTCTTCTCGTCTTCCCCCGGATTGAAGAGATGATAATAGAGCTCGGTCAGCTCTTCGGTGCCCAGGGGGGCAATGCGAACCCCCGTGCGCGAAAGTCCTTGGCTCACAATTCCCACCCGTTGTTCGAGCTGGGAACGCGCTTCCTCAAACGCCTCCACCGCGCTTTTGGTAAGTGCGGATTTTGTCTCTGTTTTTTTGCCAAAAAGATTGCCAAACATTCCCCCACCGCTCCCCTCGGTTGCGGTTATTGATTTTGGGGGCGCATAGGGGATCACAACAAGAAAGAGCTTATTCATTATGTTGGTTGATTCCGTAACCGTCTTGATGAAATTTATATATTCGCGGATCTGTACCTTGAGGAGGTCGTTCATTTCCTGTACGAGGCGTGCGTCAAGGCGCGCGAGGTATGGTCTGATATCAAGACGGCGCGATTGGATAAAGATCTGCGTTGAGAATTCAAGAGAATTCAAAAAACTTTGAAATTGCATAAGAACTCCCATTTGCTCGTCTCCGCTCTTGAGCGCGAGATTGACCGAGGACGCCATAAGGACCATTCGCATCGTGCCGTCTTTTAAAATAACGACTCCGTCGCGGATTTCTTTAATAGGGACAAACTCTTGCGATGCTTGTGATTTAACAGCCATAATATAAATGAAAAAATCAAAACGACCTGCCCGCCACTGCCTGTCGCTCAAAAGGAACAGTCAGGCGATGGCAGGCGGGAAAACTAAAAACGACAATGTAAAATCAGAAACTATCTTAATCTTACCAGAATCAATGAATAATGAACAACGATACAACTTTCCATTTTTCGCTTTCAGTTTTTATTTTCTACTCATCCCACTGATTGCCCGCGCAACCGTTCTTGCTTCCGACGACGACATCCCAGTGTTTCGGAAGGCACCCTCTATTTTTGGAGAATATGAGGGTTTCTCTGTCGCCTTAAAAGTATTCACCTGTGGGGCTTTTTGCGCGATAATAAAAGATTCCGAAGAAAGAGTTCCCGCTTCCGCGGAGGCGGCTCCAGTGAACCCTCCACCACTTTCCTCCTCGCGGTCGTTGTCTCTTTCGGGTCCTTTTACATCAACATCAAACGATGTTGAAGAAAGACGCCCTCTTGGTATGGTGGGGGTAGGGGCAGGCAATTGCGCCGATACATATGCTTCTTCTGTTTCATCTGCGGGGCGCTCAACTTTTTTCTTCCATAGATAAAGTTTGTTCTTAAGGGAATATTTGAACCCTGCTTCAAGGATTTGAATGAAAGGTTTCCCGAGCTTTCTCTCTGGATAAAAAGCAAGAGCCCAAGTAAGGATGCCGATAGCGACAATGAGGGGCGCCGAAAGGAAAAGCCAAGGGATAAATTTGTAAAATACATACGCGCCACCAATTCCTCCAGCGACGAAGATTGCCTGTTTGATGGTGAGTGGACCAAAGAGTTTGTCTTCAATGTCAATATATTGTGGGATGTGAAATTGCATAAAGGTTATATAATTTACTAAGGAAGGACCTTAGTAAATTATTCTATTTGTTCTCGATACGGGTCGCTTGAAATAGAGATATTCTTTTCTTGCGCGGGTGTTTCAATGGCAAGGTCTCCCATTGTCGCTCCAGCACCAGTGAAAACTTTCTTCATTTTTTCTTCAAAAGGGTGCGGTTCTCCTTCCTCGCCCGCCACAGCGTTAGTGTCGGCGAGGCGAGTTTTAGGAATAAGAGTTGGAATAAAAGATATTTCACTTTCGTCTCCCACCGGCAGATTCTCCGGCGCGACATCAAGCATTTTCTCCCATGTTTTGGCAGGGGCTTGACTAGGTGCTTGCTCCGCCTCTTTTTTCTCAACCTCTTCTTGTCCTTCTTCTACCACCTCTTGTTCTTCAAAAAACTTCATCAAATCCGCGCGGATAGGTGTAAAGATATTTTCCTCTATTTCGGCGACAATGGCATCAATCGTCGTTTCGTCACCCCCAATTCTTTCCTTAATTTCCACTCGAAAAGCATCGGGATGTATGAGCCCAGCGAGGACGAGAACAACCTCCTTTTTTAATTTATTGGACAGCTCAAAAGACAAATTGTGGGAAGCGCTGGTATTATTAAGAACACTCTCCCAGTCAAAAGAAGACAGAAAATCGATGACTTTCGTGGGCATTTTTTTTGCTTGTTCTTCCAGTATTTTTATTGTTTCATTATCCATAGTTATTTAGTTTCCACTGGCTCTTTAGGCTCTTCTTTTTTAGGATCCTCTTTTGGCTTCCCACTTTTTGCTTTTTCTTTATCAAGTAATTTTTTCAGAGTTTTCACAGCGCTTTCCTCAGCTTTTTCTTCATCAGACGGTCCTTTGCGAATTTTCTCAATCTTCCTTTGTCTATTAAACCAACCATAAAAGTTTGTCAAAGTGGCGGATTTGCCATGCACTCCGCGACGACGCGCGTTTTCATCGGCAACCTTTTTTTCAATAGCCTTTTTCTCTCCCTTAACTATTTCACTGATTTCGGCGAGATTTTTCGTTGCTTCTTTAAGAGCCGTTACTTCATCGCTTGAATTATAAGCTTTTTCGGCTTTCCCCGCTTCCTCTTTGGCGTCTCTAAGTTCATCAAGAGCTTTTCGCTCCTCTTCCTCCGCCTCTTCGAGTTCCTCTATGGCTTTTGCTTTTTGCACTCCACCTGACGCCACTTTCGTTCTTTCTTGCGCTTCAATCTTTTTTATTGTAGCATCCCCAGCCATAGTAACAGCGCTACTTTTTCTTTCATTCGCTTTTCCCACTGCTTCTTTCTTTTGCTTCACGGGCACTGAATTAGCCACCGCCTCTTCTGCTTTTTTATATGTCTTCTCCGCCTCATCTCTTTTTTTAGTATTTTCTTTAAATGTCTTGGATTCTGGTGTTTTTTCCTTTTCCCCCTCGGTCATCTCATAGTCCTTCGCTTTTTTTTGTTGTTCCTTTGCCCACTTCTCCTCTCTTTGCTTAAAGTTTTCCTTGTTCCCTGCCCCTGCGCCAAGACCTTTGCCTATGCCACCAAATTTAATATTGCGCGGATCAAATATTGAACCCTCTAGTCCTTTTGAAAGCTGTATTCCTTGTCTGCCAGCAAAGCGAGTTAGCACGCCCATTGTTCCTTTTCTCTCGCTACCAGCCATTCCTTGCAACGCCCCAGATCCCAACATTTTATTTGCCGCGCCCCCAATCGCCATCGTGGCACCTCCTGATGCAACACCAAGCCCAAGCCCCAACGCTTTATTTCCAAGATCCGCTCCAATTTTACCAAATTCTCCCGACATACTTTCGGCGACACTGAGAGATTTTTTTAGTGCAAAGATAATCATCCCGGTTACCACGACGGGTACGAAAAGCGTGTTAGTAAGATCGCTTGATCCAAATGGAGGTTTCAAATTGGTAAAAACTTTATCTTGCACGACCGTCATTACCATATAAATGAAAAAGAGAAATACGGGCGCCACCATTGCTTGATTGATAAGCATATCAAGCCACGCGCCAAAACTAAACTTAATTTTTGCTCCAAGTTGAGGGAAAGCAAGCAAGATGAAGGCAAAAGGAGATAATGCCATCAGGAACCAAAAAGCAAGAATACGCCCCATAAACATAAATGCCGCCTTAAATAAGACAAATGCTAGAAATCCGCTTACGATACCAGCGATTATAAAAATGGTTGGAGCAAGACTCATTTTATCAGCAGAGAGAGAAAAAAACTGTTGCGGACTAAAACCATTAGTAAAGGCCGCGGAGACGGAAGTCCCTTCTCCTACCCCCATACCGCTATACACTCCTACAGCGAGAACATTGCCAGCGTCAATGACGATCTTGGTAAAAAAGAGCGAGAAATTAATAAGAAGAGCGATAACCACGACCATCATAACGGGTTTTTTCCAATCATCCCCCCAAAGCATTGTCCGTATCCCTGTGTAAAGAAGGATAAAAATAAACATCATATTGGAGAAGTCGCGCATTACTACCCATATTTTATTTACGAAAGGTTGTATAATAAAATCCCGATCAATACCAAGATTCAACATAAAGTCAAAAAGATAACCAGACAGCGTAAGTACGCCCGCTGTTACTACATACAGAGAGTATGTTAAAACGGGCAAAACGCAGGAAAGGGTTAGCTTATCCCAAAAACCACCACAGCCAATAATCTCAAGATCACCTTTCTTTCCAAGCCCAACACTTTGTTCAGGTATTTGGGCGTCAGGAGCTGGAGAAGCTGGTGTTACTGGGGCGACTACCGGTGGGTTTTCCGCTGCCCGTACCACCCCCACCCCTCCCACAAGGAAAACAATCACGGCGAGGGTGAGGAGAAAGATTGTTTTTTTGAAGACGGTTTTCATTTTTATATTTATTGAGACCTGACCTTAACAGATGGATTTTTACGGATGCTGAGCGTCGTAGAGTCGTTGTCGCGCATTTGCGGTTACTCCTTGCGCTTTTATGAGTTCCTCATTTGCGCTATCCCACTGATTTTTTAGATTTGATAGTGTTGCGGGGTCTGGCTGTATGTAGGTGCCGCCATCAAGCGTGCCTTGCAGAGCAATATAATATGCTTTCTGTGCCACATCCGCTCTCGCTTGAGCGCTCCTCTCTGCGGAGAGAGCATTATCAACCTCTGCATGCGCGGCATTGAGCTCGTTTTGTCGCGCTATAGCGCTATCAGCGCTCGTAACCGCATCAACTCTCTTTTGCGCGTTCTCCACCTTTTGTATAAGGGCATAAATTTTATCTTGCTGTGGTGGAGTTTCAGCACGAGCGTCAGCAAGCTCTTTTTGCGCGGTGGCAAGAGCGTCTTTTGCGGATTTTATCGCGTAGTTTTCCATCGCCATAGTTTCCGCTGTCTTGTCTTGGGTGACGATGTAGTTTTGTTGCACTTTCGCATCTTGTCCAGAAAGCGTGTTGAAGATTCCCATTGTCGCGTCTTGGGTGAGGCGCTCAATGAGCGCGCCGATTATTTTATTAAGACTGTCAACAGCTCCGAGGCGGTCCATATCAATGCCCGTCGCTTTTGTTAACTGGTCCCCAACAAGTTTCCCCGGAGTAGTTGTTTTGCAGTAGGTTTTTTGGAGATTTTGCACTTCCTTTGGGTTGAGCTCTATGCTTGCCTCCCCACCCTCTGCTCCTTCTGGGGTTGGTCCATACACAGCAGAATCATACGCTCGATCATATTGACCTCGTGTCTCGGATTTGCCATCGCTTGTTTCGTATTCATAAATTAAGTACCCCTCTGGATAATCACAATTATCCGTGTCAACCATATTGGTAAAACCGTTTGACCACGAAAGTTCTTGTTTGCGCACCTCTGCTTTCTCTGACGAACGGAGAGCGAGCTCTTGTCCGGAGAGGAGCGCTACTCCAAAAGGGTTGCCTGCGTCTTGCATTGCATACTCTAGCCCTGCCCATGTAAAATTATTTGCTTGTCGGTAAAAGTCGGACGAATTCACATTAATAGTTTCAGGGAAAGGACATTTTGTCGCGCCGTTAAATTTGTAAATATGTTTTGCGGAGAGCTCAATATTGTTTGCCAGATCATTTTGAAAATTCGCGCTGAATTTACACATAGAAATACCGCGGATCTCGCGCGCAAGGTCTCCCGCAACCATATCAGCAAGGTCAAGAAACACCTCGTGCGTATTAACGGCAAATGAAGGACTGCCATGGAAACCACCCTTGATCCAGTTGACGGTATTTTGGGTGAGTTGTTTTAAGAGGAGTTGCCCCGCGCCATACACTAAACAGTCGGTGATGGTGTCTTTCGCCCCCTGTTCTTTTTTGCTCCCTATTGCTGACGAGTTTGCAGATCGGAATGTATAATGCAGTCCATTTACCCCATTGGCAATGGATGCTAAAAAAGCCTCCATTGCTGGGTTTGCGATGCGGATAGGAGTTACCTCTGACGGTGCTACTGCCACATCACCTGCAACTATGAATACCTCTGCCGCTTTTTGTCCCACTATTCCAGCATCATAATCATTTACTCCTGGTATTGTCATATTTGCTGGGCTTATTGCCGCTGTTCCTTTTTCAGTCACCTCCGCTGTAAATCTTAGACTTTCCACCACCACTGTTGCTCCTCCCGCGATGGTCTCTATAATATCGGGTAAATATGCCGCGAGCACGCAAGAGACAACGATTCCCGCCGCGTCCGCTTGCATCTTTTCGTCGCTGAATATATCAATAAGATCATGTTTTTGGTTTGTTTGTTGAAACTCACCTCCCATCGGTCCTTGCGTTTGCTCTGCTTGGACAGTGAATGGCGCGAGAAGAGATGCCCCCATGAATGAAATGGTGAGGATGGTTGCGGTGAGGAATCTATTTTTTGAGAAAGATTTCATAATCATAGAGATTGTTGCGCTTTAAGAATTATTTCGTTGAGCGCCGCAATCGCATCCATACCACTTTTATATTTGGTGATGCCCCTCATCCCCAGCGCTGGGTCGGTGATAATGCTTTGCATATCAATAATTCCCGAAAGGATTGTCGCATAGCTTTGGATGATGTAGATGTGGAGCGTAACCGCTTCGCGGGGAGTTTTTACGGCAAGGAGGGTTTTGATGAGCTGGTTTAAATTGGTGATGGTCACAGAAAGGGGCGCGAGCTTTGACTTGTCTCCACTATCCATCGCAGACGCCACCACGACGAGCTCCTTGACGGTGTTCTTTTGCGCGAAAAGATTAAGCGCGCGCGAGATATCTTGAATATATAGAGCAGAAGTCGCTTCGCTTGATGGGACGATAACAATATCTTTTTCCGTATATTGTTTGGTGTCATTCGTCATTACCTTGTCGGCAAGGGTCCCCGCTATTCCCTGTGTTACAGTATCCGTCATTGGCTTTCCTATTGATTTTTGCGCCAGCGCGTAGCTTGTGAGAAGTTCTCGTCCCAACAGGTCGGTTGCAGTGACACTTTCTTCTCCATGAGAAATATCCCTGTTTCCCAAATTTGAGCCAAAGAGACGAGAAAAAGAATTTTGAGGAATGACTTTTAGAGAATCTCTCCACACACTTTCCGTTTGGATACCGTTTGTCGCGCTTGACTCAAACGAGATATTTGTTCCCGCGAACGATCCCCCTTTCCACGCGAAAAAAATTACTCCTATGCCGAAAAGCGTCGCAAACGAAAGGTAAAAGAATTTTTTGTATTTAAAAACCATTTGAAATTTTGCAAATTGCAAAAATAGAATGAGTGAATTAAACCCCAGAGTTCTTTATTAGTATATCAAATTAAAAAGAGAAGAGATAGAGAAGAATTCATTTTTTGTGGATAAGAGACAAGGACACAGTCCCCCGCTTTGTTACTCATTAGAATGCGGGCTTTCCTTATTGTATTTATGCGATGAGGTAAGGTATTATATGAGAACAAATGTTAGAGAAACTCATCGCACTCAAAGAAAACAACTCTTCTCTTAAAAATAAGATGAAGATACTGGCGCTCATTGGCGCGCTCATTATCATTTTGGGGGGGATAATCATAAGCATCCCTTACCTCTCAACATCAAATAATAAAGGGGTGTGCGCGGGGGGTGATTGCGTGGCGACGACAACTCAAAATACACTGCTCAAACCTGATTGGGGATCTAAGACGCGAGATATCTGTGGCGATAGTCTTTGTGGAATTACCGAAGAAGCGGGGCAGAATATGTGTCCCAAGGATTGCATAAACCGTCCGCTTGCCATTGATAATTTTATCGCGACCCCTTCAGTGGTCGCTCCGGGACAGACCGCTGTGCTTTCGTGGTCGTCCACCGCTTCATTTTGCGCTTCTTCGGGGAGCGACGATGCTTGGTTTGTGACGGGAGGCGCCGCTTCCGGGTCTGTTTCCACCACTCCTCTGGAGGTAAGCAAAACATACACCATTTCGTGTATGAACAATAGCGGGGAAATCCAAACAAAAGATATTACCGTAATGGTGGCGTCCCCTACCGCTCAACCAATAGCGAAGAAATTACCACCTACGATTACCTTTACCGCAACCCCAAGCGCTATTGATGAGGGGCAAAGCACCACGCTTTTTTGGGTTGCGGCAAATGCGACTTCCTGCACCGCTTCTCTCGGCGCGTCGTGGGGGTGGACTGGGGCGCGGGGAACAAAAGGGACGCAAGTTACACCAGCGCTCACGAAGGATGAAAGCTACGCACTCACTTGTAGCGGGGCTGGCGGGAGAACGACAAAGAGCACAAAGGTGGTGATGAGGAGAAAAACAGACGACGGGACTCCCGTGGTGGATTCAGTTGACAATCCTCCCAGCAGTAGCGGAACTGCTCCTTCTATTATTTTTAGAACGAGCCCAACGACTGTTTCATCCGGAGAGACGACAACTATTTTTTGGTACGGGACAGGCGCGGCATCCTGTGTCGCTGGAGGAGACGGCTCGTCTTTGGGGTGGGAAGGTTCAATTCTTACCAACGGAACAAAAACAACCTCCCCTCTCAACGAAGATCAAACTTTTGCCATTACCTGCACGAGTGCAAAGGGGGTTTCTTCTACAAAGAATGCGACAGTTAAAGTTACACACTCTCTGCAGGCAGAGAAAAGAGACTGTTTACTAAATGGCGTAACAATTTATAGCGGGGGAGATATCACCTTGTATAAAGATGCAGTCGTTAAACCCGGTAGCGGAATAGTTTGTTCTTCAGAAATACGCCATTGTGAGGATGGGACACTCAAGGGCTCTTATACAAACGGAAGTTGTTCTCTTCAAACTAGCATGAAAACCACTTGCGGAACATGGGATGGCATAACGCCAATAGCAACTTTTCAAGGGCTCGAAAAATGCAGTGATGATAGTTGTAGATGGTATGGTGAAATACAAAGCGGGGACTTATATAAATGTAGGGCGATTTTGGACAGAATGACCAACACTTGGGCATGTAAGAGTCTTGAGAAAGTTAATACTGGGGGTAGGGGATGTTTTTAAGGGGAGGTGTGAAGGGATGTCCGACCCCCGTACATTTATATTTTACAGGTTTATTTCTCCCGAGCGAGTACAAGCCATTTATCAAGAGTAATATCTTCCGCGCGAGCGTTTGGCTCAATTCCCTTCTCGCTCATTAATATGGATGTCCGATCTCCATATATACTCTTAAGATTTCCCGCAAGCAATTTGCGTTTGTGGGCAAATCCAGTTTTCACTATTTCAAAAAATCGTTTTTCTTCGTCTTTGTCTTTAAAATTTTTGTTGGATATGTTTTCAATAGCAATGACGGTGGAATCCACTTTGGGCGCGGGGGTAAAATAACGCGCGGGAACCTTTTTTACGATACGCGGGGTACCGTACGCTTTTACCGCAAGAGAGAGGATGCTTTCTTTCTTATTGCGCGCGATAATGCGATTCGCGACTTCTTTTTGGATCATCAAAACCATTCTTTCTGGTTTTTCCTCCGCTTCAAGAAAAGCGCGCAGAATATATCCCGTGAGGTAGTAGGGGATATTGGCAATGAGTTTATATCGTGGAGAAGGTCCGACCTTGAGTATTTGGGCTAAGGTCGGTCCTTGCTCCACGATGTCCACAATATCCCCGTGGATGAGTGTGAATTGCCCGCGCGCAATTTCATTAGCGAATTTTTCCGAGAGAAGAGGAATCATTCGGTCGTCTTTTTCAACAGCAATGACACTAGCTCCAGTCTTGAGAATCTCTTCCGTCAAAGACCCTTTCCCGGGACCTATTTCAAGCACGGTGTCGGCAGGAATAACCATAGCGGCGCGTACGATATCTTGCGCTACGGTTTTTGAATTTAAGAAATTTTGCCCAAGGGATTTTTTCGCGCGCATTGTAATATCTTAAACTAAAAACTGAAAATTAAAAATGTAAAACGACAACACAAAATTAAAAACTGAAATTAACATTTTTCAACTTTTTATTTTTAACGCCAATCAAGGCGGATTATGGGTTCGCGGTCAGCATCCCCCCTGCTCTCTTCCCTTTCAATATATTCATCACTAATATCTGAGAGAAATTCAGAAGGAACATTCACTTGGCGTTGTCCAAAGATAGTGCGAACAGACGCGCAGGAAAGATAAAGTTTTTCTTTGGCGCGTGTAATGGCAACATAAAAGAGTCGTCGCTCTTCTTCCTCGGTTCCTTTTGATACCGCGTCCGTCTCCATACGGCGATGAGGGAAGAGGTCTTGTTCGAGCCCCGTCACGAAGACGAAAGGGAATTCAAGCCCTTTTGCCGCATGAACCGTCATAAGTTTTATGGCGCTTTCATTTTTTATCAAGGAATCTTGGTCGCTTGCAAGCGCGGCATCCTCCAAAAGCTTCTCAACCGCTTCTTCGGGAGGGAGAATGTTGTATTTTGACGCGAGGGTTACCAGCTCGTGGATGTTTTCGAGACGCTCCGTGTCCTCTTCGCGTCCTGTTTTGAGAGATGCCTCAATGCCAGTTCTTTCAGAAACAAATTTAATAATATCGGACGCCTTTTCAGTCGTGGCGTATTCTTTGATATCGCGGAGGAGTTTCCAAAATTCTTGCGCGCGCTTTTGCGCGGCGGGAGAGAGCCCCATTTCGTCTTTGGCAAACATTTTTGCGAGGGTGTTTTTCCCGATTCCGCGCGGAGGGCAATCAATGATGCGCTTGATATCAGAAAAACTATCTGGGTTTTCTGCCGCGCGAATATAAGAGAGTATGTCTTTAACCTCTTTGCGTTCAAAAAATCGCACGCCGAGCACTTGGTAGGGTATCCCCATAATGAGGAACGATTCTTCAAGCGCGCGCGATTGGAAATTTGCCCGGTAGAGAACGGCGATATTTTCAGGGAGAGTTCCGCTTGCGATGATATTTTTGATTTTTTCTCCCACCACTCGCGCTTCTTCCCCTTCGTTGTAGCTTTCAATAAGTCCTATTTTCCCGCCCACGATATTTTTCGTAAAAAGATTTTTATCTTTGCGCATAGTATTCTTTTTAATAATTTCATTGGCGACCGAAAGTATCGTCTGAGTGGAGCGGTAATTTTCTTCAAGGAGAATAGTGCGCGCTCCCGCATAATCATTTTCAAAATTGAGAATATTTTGGACATTTGCTCCGCGCCAGCTGTAAATGTTCTGATCTCCGTCTCCTACCGCGCAAATGTTTTTTGAGGGACCCGTCAGAAGGCGCGTGAGCTCGTGTTGTGCGCTGTTTGTGTCTTGATATTCGTCAATATGAATATATTTCCACCTCAATTGATATGATTCGCGAATTTTTGGGTAGTTGCGAAAGAGGATGACGGTCTTTAAAATAAGATCATCAAAATCAAGCGCTTTTTCGCGGTTGAGAAGTTTCTCATATTTTTCCCATACCGAAGCGACAATCGTTGGGAAAAAACTATTTCCCGCACTTGCGCGGTATTCTTCCATAGTGACGAGGTCTCCTTTTTGGCGGGATATTATATTAGCAATACGGTCGGGGGGGAACTGCTTTGAGTCAATTCCCTGCTCTTTGACTGCCTGTTTCATTAGAGAACTTGTGCTATTTTTATCGAGAATGGCAAAATGTCTGGTGAGCCCAAACACTTGCGCGTGCGCGCGGAGAATATATACCCCAAGCGAGTGGAATGTTCCGATAAAAGGACGCGTGTCCCCATAGCGTATCCCTGCGCTAAAACCATATTTTTCGAGAAGCGACTCAATGCGATCCCTCATCTCTTTTGCCGCTTTATTGGTAAAAGTAACCGCAAGGATTTCGCTCGGAGCAACCCCTCCTTTTATGAGATGGATTACGCGATGGGTAAGGGTGCTTGTTTTTCCTGTCCCCGCTCCCGCGATAATAAGAAGAGGGCCGTCTTTGTGGACGGCCGCTTGACGCTGTCTCTCGTTGAGGGAAGATAAATGTTTCATCGTTTGACCGCCTTATTTTCGCGCGCGCGCATCCTATTCCCCGCTGTTCTATTTTTCTTCATTCTCTCTGTATAGTTGAATGATTTTCCTTATTTCTGTTTCCATAAGCGTATGCATATCAGGAACAGTGGCTTTGAGAAATTCGTGGATGCGATTATCATCCCCCGATGCGCTCACGATCTCAAATTTTTTGCGATTTTCTTGGGAGAGTTGCTCAAGTATCTTCAAGGTAAGTGATTTGAGAATATTGTCTCCGAGTTTTGAAATTATATCATCCTGTTCTTCCTCTGGAAGATCCTCAATATGGAGCTCCCCTAGGAGGATTGCGCGAAGTTCTTGGTTTTTCATTATCTTTTATTAAAAATGGTAGCAATTGCCCTCATGAGGTAGTCCCGAACCGTTTCTTTTGGATTGGGATTGATCTTTGTTTGCTCAAAAGCTTGAGATAAATATTTTTTCATTTTGGTCGTCGCTTCATAATTTTTAATACCAAAAGGTGCGAGAGCGTTTTTTTGCGAGACATTTGGGTGCGCCGCGAAAATATCCGCAGGCGTTTTTTTAGCGAAGCCATCAGAGGGGTCTTTCCAGTGAGGGGAATCTGTTCCCGCGCGCGCTCCAAACCCCAGAAATCCTTTTTCCCCGAATACTATGTTCAGATGACGGGAAAGAGTGTCCTCTATGAGGGAAGAGACCTTTTCCTTTTTTGCTGGCTGTTTTTCAAGTGAGACGGCAAATGAGTCACGCAACGCTTTCTTTAAGGAAGTAATCCTTGATTGAGGGATATGGTCCTTGTTATTTAAGAGAAGATGGTTATCGGCTGGCTTTAAAACAAAGACAGGCATTTCCTCTTTTCTCTTTTGGATAGTTTCAAGAGCTACTTTGTTTTTTATGAGCGCGCGGTTCATCTGTTGAAGGAGATTTTTCGTCGCTTCAGCATAACTGACATCTTTTTCTTTTTGATGGGCATTGTCATTAAGGTTTTGTTTTGTTGCCTCTTTTGATACCTCGGCGTTTTCCGTGGAGAGGGGCGCGTTTTGTGTTGGCTCCCCCGCCGCGCGGTACTTTTCATGGTCGGCGAGCGATTGTTTATGGGTGTATGAAATCCCCTCATCGCGCGCTGGGTCGCGCTCTATTGCCGTCTTGTTGTGTTTTTGCTCGTTCTCTTTATCCTTATCCGCGCGCGGAGGAGGAGAGTTGAACGGAACTCTTTGACTTGGCGCAGAAACCGTATTTTGTGTCGCGAGTCTTCCCTTCAATTCCTCTTCTTCCCCCGTGTGAATGTTTACCGATTCATCAAGAGCAGGGTCGCGCATTGATTTTTCTTTGACAATCCGCGCTTCATTGAAAGCCCTCTCCATTTTTTGAGTATTTTCATAGATGGTTGCGCTTGCTCGGTTTGCTTGCCCCATCGCCTTCATATTTGAAGGGTCTTTTGCAAGCATGGCTTCTGCTTTTGTTTGGGCGGCAAGAGCGCTTTTCTTTTCTTTTTTAGCTTCATTCCATTCATTAATGATATTCTGAATCTTCTTTTGGTCAGCGGGAAGATTCACTTCAGGAAGTATTCCATTCAATTCATTTAGTTTTCTCTGAATATTGAGAACATTTTTCTTAATGAGATCCCGCGCATTTTTGGACAAATTGTTTTCCTCCGCTTCTTTTTCGCGGATACGGAGATCGGCAAGATCCGCAATGAGCTCATCTTTGTCCCTTTGTATCTTTTCAAGGTCGTGATTTGTCCTCTGTATGTCTTTTACTGCCTCAGTAATGGAGTATTTTATGGCAAAGGGACTTCCCTTGTTTCCTAGCCCTCCACGCGGAGATCTTTGGGCGGTATTTTCTTGGTGGGATTGAGGATTTTTTTTGTGCATTTCTTTATGTCTATGAGCTAAAGAGAGAAAAAAGATAACGATTTGTGTTTCTGGTCTATTATGTCTTTAATTTTACCTTGAATTACAAAAACTCGCAACCTTTATATGAACTTATGAAAATTTTTCAATATGGGGTGTTCCGTCCCCCATACATATAAGCGATGGCATAAGGCAAAATGCTCCTCTTTTTGACCATTTTTGTTATCCACAGCATTCTCTCCACCCCCTTCATTTTCTAATAAATCTGTGCTATCCTTAAAAGAGTCTTAGGGATTGGCCCTAACACTCTCTGAATTACCGATATTCCCCGCATCACGACTGTATCTTCTGAAAAACCCCTTAATATAAGCGTTATTTATAAATACTTTCAGGACCCTGATTTCGCGCATCTTCTCAAAAATCAGGCGAAATACCCATATTTCTCAAGGCTCGCCGTCTTCGGGCTTCTTTTGGTGCTTGTTGCGGTTTTCTCTTTCCCTGCGAGAGCAGAAGCTGGTATTTTGGGTGCGGTAGCTCGTTTTTTCTCCCCGACCATCTTTTCCGCTGGGACTACAAAGGAAACAAGAACTTCCCAGACCTTTCCCCTCCTTGAAGCGGCAGTCAACATAGACCCCAATCCTGTAAAGGGAGGAGGAGATATTACCATTGTGGAAGGAAGAGCCATCCTTTCAGAGATTGGGCCATCAGGGTCAATTGTTGATATTGAATCAAAAGATCATTATGGAGAGGTAAGCACATATGTGGTGCATAAAAACGATACCCTTTCTCAGATATCCGACATGTTTAGTGTAAGCGTGAACACTATTGTGTGGGCGAATGATCTTGATCGTAATGTACCGCTACGCGAAGGGCAGACACTCGTCGTTCTCCCCGTTGATGGCGTTCAATATGTTGTTCAAAAAGGAGATACCCTTAATGGTATTGTGAAAAAATTCCACGCTAATCTTGAAGACATTGTCTCTTTTAATGACTTGAGAGCTGGACACCCCCTTTCTGTCGGGCAGACAATCATTGTCCCCGATGGCGTTGAGAATGTTTCAAGAAGTCTATCAAGTACACTCCCTTCTTCTCGCGCGAATATCCCTTCATATAATGGGTACTATACCAACCCCCTTCCTTCTGGGCACAAAACACAAGGATTACATGGATACGCGCATAACTCTGTTGATATTGGAGGTCCAATTGGAGGCAGTATCCTTGCCGCGGCTGACGGTGTCGTCATTGTGAGCCAATTCCGTCCATCAGGGAACCCATGGTTCGGGGGGTATGGGAATAATGTGATGATTAAACACCCCAATGGTACCCTTACGCGATATGGGCACATGAGTGTTGTTTATGTTTCAGAAGGCGCGCGTGTAAGCCGCGGGCAAGCTATTGGAGAGGTTGGCTCAACGGGAGACTCATCCGGCTCACACCTTCACTTTGAGATTCGCGGAGCAAAGAATCCATTTTAGTTGCGCATCATTCTAAGATATGATACACTATAAAAGTCAATGTCCGTCTCAAAAACGGGCAATTTTTTTAGAAAAATTAAAATCAATTATATGTTAGATTTAAAAACAATGAAGTCTGCCCTTGAGCAACTCGAATCCGAGCGCGGCATTCCTCGCGAAAAGATTATTGAAGCGATAGCGCAAGCGCTTGCCGCGGCATACAAAAAAGACTACGGTAAAAAAGGGCAAATTGTCCGCGCGCATTTTGACCAAGATTCCGGGGTCGCGGAATTTATACAAGTGAAAATAGTTGTGAAAGAACAAGAAGTTCGTATGCCAGAAGACACCGATGAAGCGGTGGCAGAAAAAGAAGCGCGCATGAATGAGAACCTCAAAGAAAAAGAAGAAATCTCCATTCGTCGCTTTAACCCTGAACACGACATCCTCCTTGAAGATGCTCGCCGTATAAAGAAAGATGCAATCCCGGGCGATGAAATTATCTTTCCTCTTGAGGTGCGCGATGATTATGGACGCATTGCCGCGCAAACCGCGAAACAAGTGATTATTCAACGCATCCGCGAAGCGGAAAAAGTGTCCGTTATTGCTGAATATGGAGGAAAGGTCGGGGGAATTGTGCAGGGAACTGTTCAGCGAGTGGAAAGAGGCAATATTTTTGTTGATTTAGGGAAGACCGTAGGAGTGCTTTCTCGAGAAGATCAAATTCCCGGAGAGCACTATAAGCAGGGGGAGCGTGTCCGCGCGTATCTTTATAAAGTAGAAGAGACTCCTCGAGGTATTGAAGTGATTCTTTCCCGCGCGCACCCTAAGTTTATTGAAGAGCTTTTCAAGCAAGAGGTGCCTGAGATTGTCGCGGGTACCGTGGAAATAAAAAACATTGCTCGTGAAGCGGGCTCTCGTTCAAAAGTCGCTGTCTTCTCCACGGATGAGCACATTGACCCAATCGGTTCATGTGTGGGACAGCGCGGGGTGCGCGTTTCCACCGTAATGAGCGAGATTGGAGGAGAGAAGATAGATCTTATATTATGGTCTGAAAATCCAGAGAAATTTATTGAAGACGCCCTTTCCCCCGCAACAGTTCAATCTGTGGCGCTTAATAATGAAACTCATCAAGCGATCGTTATTGTGGCTCCAGACCAGCAGTCTCTCGCTATCGGAAGAGGGGGGCAGAATGTGCGTCTCGCGGCAAAACTTACCGGATGGAAAATAGATATTAGCGGAGATGGCAGTAATGTGTCTACGGATGCAAATGCTGACACCCATGTTAAAATAGAAGAAGTTCCAAAAGAAGAGCTTGCTAAGGCGACACTCAGTTCACCGCCAACAGAAACAACCGAGACGAGCGTGGAATAATCTTATCAAACCCATTACCTTCTTAAACTTATCAAACTACTATGAATCTTTGGCACGACATATCATTAGGGAAGAATGCCCCTCAAGAAATAAATGTAATCGTTGAAATCAATAAGGGGTCTAAAAACAAATACGAGATTAACAAAGATACGGGGCTTATTGCTCTTGATCGCGTGCTTCATACGGCGCAAGATTACCCTTTTGATTACGGTTTTGTTCCACGCACATTGTGGGATGACGGAGATGCTCTTGATGTGGTCCTTCTCACCACATATCCGCTTGCTCCCGGAATTCTTGTCGCTTCCCGCCCAATCGCGCTTATTCGGA
>CAYIHV010000002.1:0-19585 GCA_964363315.1 uncultured Candidatus Saccharibacteria bacterium | reverse complement strand
CGTTTCCGCAATATTTTCTTCGCGGTTGTAGCATTGGGTGACGATTGAAATTTTGGGATATGTTTTGTTGTTCATTGTGTTATTTTTTAAACCAGAAGAGTCCAGTTCCAAACCCTCTACTTGCTTCGTAAGTATCACAGAGTTCATTCCCGTAAATATATTTTTCTTCAACTTTTTTAAGGGTACTAAATAATTCTAAAACATACTCACGAGTGAATGCGCGGTGAGCGTTGAAATATACTTTGTTTTCGTTGTCGACAGGTACAGAGATATAGAGCGACCCTCTAGTAGAGAGGACGCGCGCTAACTCTTTTGCGGCTTTCTCAGGGCCGAATGAATCGAGCGGATCGCCGTACCTACCGAGACCGATATGCTCAATGACGCAAATCGAAGAAAGTGAGGCAATCTCACCATCTTTAAAGGGGAGCTTAAGGACACTGCCTTTTATAAACGAGAGTTCGGGTAAGGAGACAGTGAGTGGACGAATATCGATCATTGTTGTTGGTATAAATTGTGAGATGATGCCAACCATCTCTGCTTTACCACCTATGTCGTAGTGACGCGTAGGCTTACTTTCAAAAACTTTTTTTGCGCACCAAGTGTCTTGGTAGAAATACACAGGATCAATCTCAGTCATTGAGGTTTTGTCCTGTATGCAGGGATAAATATTTTTTAGGATTATCACGCTTTTTGGATTTTCCTCAAGTTTTTTGTAGGTATGGTAATCTTTTATATACCAAATAATACTCTTAACTCTGCTTGAAAAACTTGGGCGATAGCGAAATAGCCTCGCGCATGTAACCGCGATTTTAAGAAAGGCTATTTTTTTGAGAATCAGTCTAATTTTTTTCATAGTGCTAGAACAGGGTGTATGTGTGGACGAGACGTTTTATAGGTATTTTTTTTTGAGTGATTTCAATACAATACGGGTTTTCATTACTGAATGCAACTTGGTAAATAAGATTAAAGTATTTGTTTAGCCATTGCGGGCTTCTCGCGTTCAAAGAGAAGAATAATCTAATAAATAATCTGAGTATGCTTTTGTTTTGAATGATTATTTCCTGCTCTTTTTTATAAAGATTTATATTCTCGCTGAGTTGCCCGGAGTGTTTACGGAAGCAAGATACTTCTTTGTTGAGCGACCAGAGAGGGTAGTGTTTGGCAAATTGTATCCAGAGAAAATAATCCCCCGCAAGTTTTAGGCGAGAATCGATACCGCCAACCTTTGTCCACAGTTCTTTTTTCCAAAAGACGCTATCCTGTTGAATAAAAAAAGTATCTCGACCATATACTCCCATCTGTATCCATTTTTGATTATAGATATAGCATTTGCCGTGTTGGTAAATTCCCCCCTCATCTTTCACAAATGAAGTGATTCCCTTAAGCCATTTAATTTCTGGGAATGTTTCAAATGTTTTATGAATTGCTTCAAATGCCCCCAATAAATAAATGTCATCGGCATTAATGTATGCGAAAATATCTCCCGTAGCTCTTGCGAAGCCCCTATTGATAGCATCATACATTCCAGCATCTTTTTCGGATACCCATTGGAGCGTTACCTTATTGCATTGAGTAGGGTAGGAGCCCCGCTTTAAAAGTTCATCATATTTTTTAACAATTTCTATCGTTTGGTCGGTGGACCCGCCGTCTTGAATGATATATTCAATCTCAAAATCACCCTCTTGAGAAAGGACGCTCTCAATGGTTTCGGTAATATATTTTTCGCCGTTATAAACAGGGGTGATGATGGAGAATTTCATTGTTTAGTTTTAATGATAGACCTATATAGATCTATATATTTTTTTGCAGTTATTTCTTGCGTAAAATTTCTCGCTATTTTTTCTATTGATTTTTGGGAGAGTTCCGAAAGCGATAGGGTATTTAGGTTTAAAATATATTCAATGCCATTAATGAGGTCTTGAGAATCTCTATAAGCGACGAGGTAACCGTTTTCTTTATGAACAAGTACTTCTTTAACACCACCTACATCAAAACTGACTACGGGTGTTCCGCAGGCCATTGCCTCAAGTATCATTAAGGGAAAGTTTTCCGCTAAAGAAGTAAAGAGGAAAATATCAGAAGCGGAATAATAGAGGGACATATCGTATTGATTACTTACATAATCAATGTACTGGATGTTCTTCATGGAATCCGTATAGTTGCTACCACCTACACAGAGAAACAGTATGTCAGGGTCTTTACTAAAATTGGATATTACTGTCTCCGCATACGACCATCCTTTTTGAGGATTATTTTTCCCCCCGTTTGATGCGAACATTATAATTTTTTTATCTAAAGGGAGTCCTAGTTTTTCTCTCGCGTCACTTTTATTTGTTTTTTTAAAAACCGTGACATCTATTCCGTTGTGAATCACGGTAATTTTCTGATCTTTCAAAATACTGTGCTCGAGTTCGCGCTCAAGCCAATGCGAAACGGGGACAATATTTATTTTTATTTCGCCATATACTTTCTTTTTGAGATTAAATAGATAACTCCTGTTGTTCCATTTTAATTTAGGATTGATATCTATTTTGGGAATCAAAGAGTTATGTGTCTTGGTTGGATCATCGTATCCCCATGCGTTGTGTCCTGTTATTGCCCACATATCGTGGAGGGTCCAAACCACTGGTTTTTCTTCGGCAATCTTTTTAAGCGTCTTAATGTTGAAGAACCCCCCATGTATATTGTGGAGGTGTACAATTTGAGCTTTTTTATACTCATCACTTTTTAAAATCGAGTTCGAGTTCCAAAAATTGATGTCGGTTGCAAACAGGGAAGAAAGCTTTCTTTCTATGGATGTTTGGGGTATTTCAATAACATCGGTATCATCCGAGTATTTTTTATGCACGAACATTTTACAATCGTGCCCAAGCTTTTTGAGCGCTTCCTTTTGTGTATAAGAAACTTGTGCTGCGCCTCCGCGGGTATCGAATGTGCCTATTTCGAGAATATTCATATTTTTGTATAAACAGCCATAATCGTATGGCCTTTGATAAGAGGTCGTAATAGGTTTATTAGGGGGACTACAAACCTGAACGGCAACAGGATACTTATTATTTTCCCAAGGACGGGGCTCTTTCTTTTGATCTTAGATAATTGAATTCCGTAATAGTGGCCACTATGGTAATTTTGTAATGGTTCATAGGTGATGCATTCTAGTCTCAAGTTAAATAACGGAGCTAGTTTTTTTAGGAAATTTTTATCCCAGAGATTCATGTGGTGGGGAGGAATGTTAAGAATGCCGGCAGTATCATTTTTCAGGAACGAATCGTTGTTCGGTACGCTCATTATTAATTTACCACCTTTTTTGGTTACATTGATAGAAGACTGTAAAACTTGTCTGAGGTCAGTTACATGTTCAAAAACTTGGAAAGAACAAACTACGTCATATTTTCCCTTGTTGTTTGTTTCGTGATCTTCGATTAATTCATTGAGTATATGTAAACCATTTTGTAACCCCTCGCGTACTGCATTTTCGTTTAACTCTAGTCCAGTAGCAATGATTCCTATGGAACCTAACTTCTTCAGAAACACACCTTTGCCACAACCTACTTCCAGTACCGTATCTACCTTTTTTATAAACGCAAGGGAACTTTGATGCTCCCACTTCCAGTCCATATAATACCAAGGGAACTTCTCAATTTCCTCGTAAAATTTAGAATCCCCCACGGTTGTAAAGGGATAAAAAAAACGAAAACCACTATCAAGGCATTTGTATTGATAGATATGGTCTAAATTAGTAAAAAATCTTTTAACATCAATGCCATACATTTTTTTGTATCCCTGTATGATAAAATCAGTAGCAATTGTTTTTTCTCGCACAATATTCTTTGAATTTGTGATAGGACTGTTGATCATAGTTAATTTTTATACGAAAGGATAGTCTTTAGAACTCTATTTTCCTTCTTCATCTTTACACTATATCTAATAAGTGCTTTAAAGTAAAAAGACTAAAAATAAAGATGTTCAAGAATCCTTACTATTTTTTTACTGCTTCCATATACAGGGAGTCAGGCTTCTTTGGTTTATTACTCGATGATGCGTCAAGATGGTAGTTTTTCCAGCTGGGTACACTACTAATTACTGCTGTTACCTGTTGTATTTTGTGGAACCCGGCTTCTTCTAAAATTTTTGCGAGAGAATACCTATCATACATCCATTGGTGAATCTCACCGTTGTTTCGAAACCTCCCAATTTTTATTTCTTGTGATGTTTTATTTGACAATAAATATTTCAATGTTTTTTTGAGTACATCCTTTATTTTATAACTATAGACCCCTACACTCCTTGAGGGTGAATTCTTATTCTTAGAATATAGTTCTCGTATACCGCGTGCCTCATCACCGACTCTCTGGTAAATGAAATCCTTGTTTTTTAGCTCTGGCTGTTGTAGAAATTTAGCCATTTCACCTCCCGATTCAGTTCTTGTTGTTTGGTCAAGTAATTCAAGCATCATCCACTCGTAGTTCTCTTTTGCAAGGGGTTTGTTCGCAATCGCGTTTTCAAGAGACGAAAGATACCATTTTGAGATCTGTTCGAGGTCTGGTACACATACTCTGATAATGCCACCTTTTTTTAAAACTCTGCTACACTCACATATAAAATTAACAGCGTCATTTTTTGAGAAATGCTCTAGTATGTGGGAGTGATAGACCGCGTCGAACTTGCCATCAGGGAAGGGGATACCGTTTTTAAGGTCATGTCTAATAACACTAGGATCTTTTGACCAAATATCAATGTTCACCCAGTCCTTGTGGATATTTGTGCCACACCCTAAATTAAGTAGTTTCTGTTTCATTTCTGATATTTCTTTAACTATGATTTTATTATATATGCCACGCCGTTTTGTGTTTGCCTGATTTTGTCGGGGATATTATTTCTTGATAAGAAAGCATGGATGGCCTGCGCGCATCCATTCCATGCATAATAATCATCTAGAATTATTATGCCGTTTTTTTCTACCTTATCATATAGGTATTCCAAACACTCCGTTGTTGATTCATACCAGTCTCCATCGATGCGAAGTATCGCAATCCGTTCGTCTTTGCTGAAATCTTTTAGGGTGTCCTTAAACCAACCCTTCACGATATCATAGTCTTCTGCGCCAGAGAGCTTCATTGCTTTTTGTGCAAACTCTATTTTGGCTTTGCAGTTATCAAAATAAGCTGAACCTCCCTTATTTTTTTGCCATTCGATAGCATTTTCCCCGTCAATTTCTTTTGCATCGGGCAATCCTTCGAAGCTGTCAAACAAATAATATTTTTTCTTGTTTCCCAATAGCTCAGCTATTGCCGCTGACATTCCGCCTTTCCATACACCGCATTCAACAACAGCACCATGTATATTTTTTGCTTTTAAGCATAACAATAAATTATCAATAAACACCACCTTAGGTATCATGGTAAAATTTTTGTATCTATGGTAGAGCGCTAATGCTTTTAGGCTAGGCGTGAATTCTCGTATATTCTGAAGAAATTTCATTGTTTATAGTATATATTTTTCGTACCCTACAAAGTCTGGATTTTCTCTGCCTGATCTCCATAAGTAGATGGGAAGATTGAAGCAAACACTATCTTTAAAAGTTTCAGCAACGCGAAAATTAAAGTCTCTATCAGCACCTCGCCCCATAAAGGATGGGAATATGCGCTTATGTAGGGGATTGAACTTTACTTTATCAAAGACTTCTCTTTTTACCAAGGGGCAATTCCCCGAACCTGGATATGGATCAAGGGAGCCAAAAAATAGCTTGTTGATTACTCGAAGTCTTTTCCACTCAAAGGGTATATACTCGTTGAGCTTTCCAATCAATGGAACAATAACCCCCTTTGCCTTTTTTGCTATTTTGAGTATCTCATCTATGGAGATGATGATGTTGTTTTTTTCTTGAAAAATTTTTTCCACATCTAACTTTTTACCTAAATATTCATTTTTTAGTTCTTGCCATTGAACACACACGTGAGAGGAGTTGTACTCCTGTGCCAACTTCATTTGTACTTCTATACGGTTGACCAACGATGCGTCGTCTGCGTCCTGAAAAGTAACCCACTCACCGTTTACGCGTTCTATGCCATAATTTCTCGCTGAGTACCCGGCGTTTATGTTCCGTCCCCGCTTGTTTACCCTGTTAGGGTCATCAAAGGGGAGCCGATAGTACAGCACGGTAGGGTATTTTTTGACCACCGTTTCTGTGTTATCGGTGCTATTGTCGTCAACGACGATTATCTCAATGTTTTTATATGTTTGATTGATGATCGATTCAATCGCTACACCGATTGTTTTTTCAGAGTTGTGCGTAGGGATGATCACGGAAACGAGTTGGTTCTGTTTCATATTATTCATTTATTATTTTGGTCAAACCTGATTTTACCGATTCATAGTAACTTTTTTCGGAATGGCTATCTTGTATCGTTTTCATTGCTTTTTTTGAATTTTCAATAATCCACTCTTGAGGTTTTTGTGAAAATTCTTTGATAGTTTTTTCTATAGTTTCTATTTTGTTATCAGTAAAAAAATATGCTTCATCTTTTTCTAGTCCACATTCTTTGGAAATAATGGGGATTAACCCTGCTGACATTCCTGTGAGGACACTCCCTGCTTGGCCTTCAGAGCATGATGGCATGATAATGTAACTGCACTTTTTTGTAATCTCTGAAAATTCGTAGTTATTTATATTAATAAATCCTATTGGGTGTATATTTTCTGTTTCAAATAATTCCTTGTGGTATAGTCTTGTGAAATCTTTTTCGTTTTTGAAATTACTGCATACATATAAATGTAAATCGGGATTTTGGACGAATATTTCTAGCAATAGGTCTAATCCTTTGAGTACTTGCCCCGTCCCCGACAGGAATAAAAAATTCTTACTTGATTTCTGAATGAAATCATTGTTTCCAAGAAAAGCATACCCTGTGTTTTTTATGAAAAATATGTTTTTGATTTTGTAAGCGTCATACGTTTTGACATTAAAAGTGCTCCCCATAAAGAGCATTCCGTCCAATGATTGATATTCATTGGTGTCGATAATTTGCACTTGCCTCTGTGGTTCTATTTGGACACTTCTTCTCCTGTAGAGGTCTTGAAGACGCTGTTCCTCAGCATTTTTCAAAAAAAGAGGGTCAGAACCTGTGCAGTAAAAAATTTTTTTACAACCGGACGCCATGTGATTTTTATAGATATTATTTCTTCCTGGGTGAATGTCGATGATAATATTATACTGCTTATTCAGCCCAACTTTTGTATCGTTGAATTGAATCACATCAACATTAAAACCAAGTTCCTCTAAAATTTTAGATAG
This sequence comes from uncultured Candidatus Saccharibacteria bacterium, assembly GCA_964363315.1. Lineage (GTDB taxonomy): Bacteria > Patescibacteriota > Minisyncoccia > Phycocordibacterales > UBA1550 > UBA1550. Next base: position 12,291 of record CAYIHV010000002.1, on the reverse strand, counting down.
AGACTTAACTTGCTCATAATTTTGGTGATTGTAGTTTGTCTTCTGGTATCTAAAAGGGTCAACGATATAGAGAAGCAGACAATTTTTCTGGTACGTTGTCTTGTTTACATTTTCGTATAATCCATAGCCCCAAAATTTTAGTTTATTTTGTACAACATAGCTGTGTACTTTTCTGATAAAATTAAAACTGGATAAGAATTTTTTTATTCTGTCATTCATATTATTTGACTCCTGTTACCAAATACCAGCCTGGAGTGAGCGCCTTTCCAGCGTAGGGGACCACGGAGAGATTCTTGAAATTTTTCAGGAGGAGTCTCTCCCAACATTGCTTCGTGAACCGCCAATAATCGCCATACTCCTCGCCGTGAAGCTCGTAGGCAAACGGGGCTGAGCCAATGAATGTTCCGCCCGGTTTCAGAACACGATATATCTCATCCATTGCCTTCAGAGGATCCTCGACGTGCTCCAGGGTCTCCAGACAAATGACGCAGTCGAAACTCTTTTCCTCAAATGGTAGACTCATAACGCTTCCGATGACATCAGCGGGTGGCTGAATGTCGAGCGTGGTGACGTTTTTAAAATGTTCCTTAGGAGAGTTCCATTGAGCTGACCCAATATCGAGGATGGCGTTTCCTGAGACATTTTTATCTAGAAATTCTACGAGCTTATCTCGAAAGAAATAACCGGAATCATCAAATTTAGATATTTGATAACCAACTTTTTTAAGGACATTGTTGATGAAATTTTTCATTATAACGTAATATATTGTTTATGCGACGCTATCCAAAGTTCAAGACAGAGAAGCACCCAGAGGCGATAGTAATGATAGAGGTCATTCTTTTCATAAAATCGTTGAATCATCTTCTGTATATACCACTTGTTCATAAAATTATACACTTCGGCGTCGTTTTCTATAAATGAGGTGTAGATGAGTTTTTTGAAGTCATCACGCTTGAGCCACTCCTGCACTGGCGCACTAAAGCCTTGCTTGCGTCGGTTCAAGAACTTATCTCCAAAGATTTCACGATACGCTTTTTTGAGAATGAGCTTTCCGTCGCGCTTGCTTGTCTTGTATTCCAGGGGAAGATTAAATACAAATTCAACCAGCTCGTGATCAAGAAAAGGGGAGCGTACCTCGAGAGATGTCATCATAGAACAGCGGTCTACTTTGGTGAGAATATCTCCTGGCAGGAACATATTGAGGTCAAATATTTCAATTTGCTCAATGGGAGGGAGTCTCTCGCTTCTGTTGAAGAATGTTCTAAAGAGGGCATTGGCGTTTCTTTTTTGTTTCCATAGAAGAAATCGTTCAAATCTATTGATGTGTGCGATGTAGTTAATATGATCACCGAGCGCATTGAAGGTAAAAAGCTGACGGATATTTTGACGCTTGAGAAGGCGTTTTACGCGCTCTTTCCCGCCCGTTATGAATTGTTTCCAATACCACCCATACCCCAAGAATAATTCGTCAGCGCCGTCGCCGGAGAGTACTACTTTCACTTTTTTACTTGCGAATTCAGAAATAAGGAATTGGGGGATATTTGAAGAGTCCGCAAAAGGTTCATCAAAGTATGAGCAAACTTTTTTGAGTGTGTTGGCGAGGTCGACATTCATCTGGAGCTCGTGGTGGTCGGTCTTTGCTACTTGTGCCGCTTCGCGCGCAAATGGAAGTTCGTTAATGTGATTCTCAAACCCCGCAGAAAAACTTTTGATAGGTTTCTCGGTGTGCTGGTTTGCAAGGTAAGTGATAATGCTCGAGTCTACCCCTCCAGAAAGAAATGCTCCAATCTCCACATCGGCAATCATTCTCTTTTTTACCGCTTTATCAAGGAGTTCTCGTGTCTTTTTTATTGCTTCTTCTTCACTGATTTCAATCGATGAGTACGGTATTTCCCAGTAGCGTTTAGTTGTAAGATTTTTATTTTTATACACAGCTGTATGCGCAGGAAGCAAGGGGAAAATATTTTTATAGACGGTTTTGCATGGCGGGATGTAGAGGAGGTGTAAATAATTATCAATTGCCTCGAAATCTACGATTCCCTTGATTTGCCCTGATGCGAATATCGCTTTAATCTCGGAGGCAATAATTAGATTTTGCTCATCATCGAACGCATAATAAAGAGGTTTTTTCCCAAAACGATCACGCGCAATAAAAAGCTCGTCTTTTTCGTTATCCCAGATCGCAAAAGCAAACATTCCGTCAAGGTGCTTGGGGCATTCGTCGCCATATTCTTGGTACGCCTTAAGGATGACCTCGGTGTCCGAGTTGGTCGAAAAGGTATATCCTCTTGCTTCAAGTTCTTTTTTGAGCTCACGGTAGTTGTATATCTCGCCATTAAAGGTGATTGCCATATCGCGTTTATTGTCGGGCATGGGTTGGTGGCCACCCGATAAGTCGATGATCGAGAGGCGGGTTTGCCCAAGGATGCAGGAAGGGAATGTCAAAGTCCCCTTATCATTGGGGCCTCTTTTGGAGAGGGTGCCAAGCATTGAGTCGAGTATCTGCTCGTTGTAAGTACGCGTATTCTTGCCGGTGATGCTGATGATGCCACACATAGTTTTATATTGGAAGTTTCTTAAGGAATTGTTTAATCTTTACTAATTTTTTTATAACTATGCTTTTAACGGTGGCTTTTGGGGGAGGCGGGAAACTTCGATCAAAGAATGCGTTCTCGTAGTTATGGTCAGGGAATACAAGATGCGGTTTTTTTATATCGGTCATATTGATTGGCTGAATCGGCACATTGTTGTTTTTCCCCGACGTGTTGGTACCTTCTGTGCCGATGTTTGATACGAGATTTGATTTTGGGACGATTGTAAGGCCGTTATTAATTAGACAAGAGTAAAACCACCTTGTTGCCCAACTTTTTGTCTTCCCCGAATAGACATCATCAAAAAGGGAATTAATATAGTATAAAAATTCTTTATGCGTGTAAAAACTTTCTAACTGTTGTTCGGTCTTTAATGTCGGCCATTCTTTCATAAGAGGATCGTATTTACCCCACGCTCTTTTCCATGTTGCCCAACCCCAAATTGAAAAATATCTAGAAAATACATAAGAATCTTTTATGGTATATGTATCCACGGGATTTGAGCCCGATACCATCATTATTCTGTCGTCGTCGTTGTACCTCTGTAACATTTCCTCAGCAAATTCAAAAAAGGTTAGATCAGGCAAGCAGTCGTCTTCAAGGATGATTGCTCGCTCTTCATGTTCAAAAACCCATGAGATCCCAGATGAAACCCTATCCTCGAGGCCCATATTAGTGTCTGCATAATTTTTGTATACCTCACATTCCCAATCGATATTCTCAATGATTTTTCTGGCTGCATTGCATTTTTCCCATTCTCCATCATTCCTCGCACCATCTGCGACAACATAAAGCTTTTGAGGCCTTACCTTTTTTATTTTAGCAAGAACTTTTTCAGTGTATTGAGGCCTATTGAAAATAAGCAACACGATCGGGGTTTTAATTTGTTCCATTTATTTTTGTTGTACGAGCATCTCAATACTCTTCAACACCAGTATATCATAGTAGGGTTTTAAGAAATTCATGTTCAATTTGAGCCTTCTTTTTATTCCTGCCGTGATCCGCAGCTTGTTAAACCTCTCAATGAGTGAGTTGGGACGGTCATTTCCACTGGTTAGTTTTAGGTATTTTTTGTTTATCTTTCTAATTTCGCTTTTTTTTATATATTTTGAAAGGATCTCAACATCGAGAATTTTAATAGGAACAATCTTTATGGATTCGTAGTTAAGAGTATTCTCCTTTGAGAATACAAGATTCATAGACTCAAGATCAACGCCATTTTTTCGAAAAAAATCGCTTTGCCATTTTCGCTCCCTTTTCTCTTCCTCGTTGATATTGAGCATCCCTATTGCTATTTCCATATTAAGAAAAGGGGTCCACGAAGGGTATCCGAAATATTCAGGGATTGCAACTAGATAAGACAACAACATGATTTTGAATCGCATCGATGTTATCACCCGCATCTCGCTGTCTTTTAATGAGTCGCAATTTTCGCTGAAGAACTTAGTGGTCGTCTTGGCGGTTTTTTTCAGCAGGCTATATTTTGAGTTCAAATTCATCCCGTGGGAATAGCCGAGCAGTTTTATTTTTTCAGAGCTATCTATGCTGTCAATGGTGACATTGCCGCTCCATGCATCGCCGATTATGCCACTGAGAAGGGTATCTGTTGTTTTTCCCATACTCCTTATTTTTTTATAAAATTCAATATGATACATACCGTGCAAATGAGTTGATGGCCCAAATATTTTGAACCACTCTTGTGTGTAGTTATTGAATTCGCCGAGCTCGATTTGTTGCCAATTTGTTTTTAGTATGTCGGAGAGCCTCCTTGCTTTTACTGTTTCGATGCTCTCCTCCTGTTTTTTTGAGATACCATACGTGAAAGATTTGATCTTTGCTTTGTCGCTTACGAGAATATTTAGCAGGCGAGAATCAAACCCGCCACTGGTAGGGATGATCACATTGCCGGAAATTTTCTTTTCGGTATTTTCTATATAACTTTTTATCAATTGGGTTATATTTTGTGGATCTGATTCACGGTGAAGCTGCGAATGTACGGGATCTTCTTTATAATGAACCGAGAGACCATTACCACCGAGCGTCAGTTTTGAGTAATATCTTAAAAATTGAACATCTTTGACCGGAGTGGTTTCCATGGTGCTATAACCAATATCTAAATACAGATTGAATCCCTCCGGATCAAGGTCGATTTTTGTTGGATCAATAGCTTTGTTTATGAGCGTGCTTACGGTAGTAGTTTGAGTATGATAGAAGACGGGGATAGATCCGAGCCAGTCATTTTCGATATAAAAATTGCCTTCGCTCCATGTTACTACGACATTCCTATCAAACAAGGAGTCATTCACTGGGAAGGAAAGCGAAAATGAATTTTTGCTTAAAAAACAACTATCGAGATCATTAATTCCCCAAACATACACAATAAAATCGCCTACACGAAAGTTCTTTAACGTGAGACCAACGCCAAATACGTCAACATCAGAATGATTGAGTTCTTGTTTTGAAATGGTGAAGCCAATGATTTTATTATTCATTTTTTTGTAAAAGCAACAAGTTTTAGCCAGAGTTCGTGCGACCCCTGATCGCGAAGGTCTTTTGTCTCGTTTGTTCGCAGTTTAAGTGCCATCTCTATGAAATCTTTATGAGAATTATTTCGAAGGAGATGAAGAAGAGTGTATTCATCCCGTTGTTTTTTCCCAATATTTGATTTTCTAATATGCAAAAGTCGTTTTATGAGTTTGTAGAGTTTTATTTTTAGTGAAAGATTTTCAATAAAAAGCCCCGTAAAGTAATTTCGGTAGTACCCCTCATACATATACAACGATTGTTCCTGTATTATTTTTAGGAAAGACTCTTCATTCGCCAATACCTTGTTTACCAAGGAAATATAATCAAGCACCTTGTCGTCTGCTGATAAGTCTAGGTTTTTATTTTTAAGCTGTATGTTGATCGTTTCGATGTTTAAAATTTTATGTTCATTGTTAATTTCAACCTTGAGAAGCATCCCGTAACTTTGCGGGTATTTTGCATGAATGAAATTACCGAGGCTGTAAAAGATACGAGACCCATGGTATTCTTCAGAACCTTGAATAACGTGAGGATGATGCGCTACAACGAGTTTTGCTCCCGCATCAACAAATTGTCTGTATCTCTTGTGTATGTACGGTGATGGTAACGGGATCTTTTCGCCGCCACCATGCGCATAAATGATCACCAATTTCCCCTCGTATGAAAGTTGCTTTATTTGATCGATAATGTCTTCACTATACATTGAGTAGCTCCCGGACATATTTTTTTCAGCAATTCCGAATTCTTCTTCACAAGTACACACTATCGAAATATTTGAATTTTCAAGGACAATCCCATTTCTTGCTCCATCGATATTCTTGCCAAAACCTGCTGACGCAATACTATTTTTATTGAGCATCGAGGTCGTTACATTTAGCCCCTCAACTCCATAGTCAAATATGTGGTTATTTGCACCAGATACATGTTGCACCTTGAGCTTTTTCAGTAATTCCACTACGTTTTCTTGTTGGGTTATAACTGGACCAGCTTTTATCGCTGACTGCAGTTTTTTTCCTAAAGGAACGACGGGGGACTCAAGATTTAAGATAGCGTAATCAGCTTTATTAAAATTATCTATGATTTGCGAAGACACTGAAAACGTTTCGTCGCCTACATAGAGGTCGCCACCGAATAGTATTGTTTTATTTTTGTATCCCATATTTTTTGTTTATGATCGAGAGCGCTGCGATTTTCCAAATAAGCCCCGTGTCGTGCCATTCCTTTGTTTTTACAAGCCCGAGGACCCGCTCTTTTTTGTCCTTATATTTGGGCATATCGAATTCGTTTATTTTCCCTTCAAAAAACTTTTTTGTGGCAGGGACATTAAAAAATTTTGTGATATCAGACGCAAACCCCATCTTGTGTTTATTCTGGTAGATGAAATCTTTATCATATTTTTTAAGGATCTCCCTTAATATTGCTTTTGACCCAAGAGGGGAGACCTTGTATGCAAGAGGCATTTTTTTAAAAAACTCGACAACACGATAGTCCATGAAGGGGCTTCGTGATTCTATTGCGCACGCCATAGAAAGCCGATCAAATGTTCGAAGGACGATAGGCAGTATTTTGTAATAAAACGCTTCGTCCATAGATTTTTTGAAATTATTTTCGCTACTTTCCTTTTTGAGTATTTGTTTAAGGGCGGGGATAATAAGTTTCTTTAAACTTCTTGTCTGCCCGAGTGCTGGATTGTCTGTTTCTTTTAATATACGAGCGATCTTCCACGCTCTGATTAATTTGAATTTTTTTACTGATTCAAAAACCGCACTCTGCACCATATAGGAATAACCTCCTAGTTGCTCGTCACTCCCGTGACCTTCAAGGACGACTTTGAATCCCTGCCTTGCGATTGCTTTATACATATCCAAATAAGCGACCGCCGAAGGGTTCCATGTGGGGAATTCTAGAAAATCTAGTGCCTCAACCACGTCGTCAATTCCTGTTTGGTGGTTCGATTCTACGAGTATCAATTTATCAGCGTAAGGTTCAACAAGCTTTTTAACAAGCTCTGATTCGTCGGTTTTTGATCGTGGGTGTGTGAATGTAAAAGGGGTTATAGGCAGTTTCAACTTTTCCTTAATGAGGGTATATATTGTTGCTGAGTCGAGGCCGCCGCTTAATGTTATACAAAGCGGCGCATCAGATCTGAGTCTCAATGATATTGCGTCGGTAAGAAGATTCTCAGTGAATTCCAATGTTTTTTCCTTATTTTTGAATATTTTTTCATCAAACACGAAGTCATTCTCAAAGTACCATTTTATTTCTTCAATGTTGCCATTTTTGTATTGTAGATAATGGCCAGGTTTTACTTGAAGTATATTCTTGATGAAAGTTTCTTCATTAAAATCTGTAGCGGTGTCCACCAAGAAGCTGTCATAGATTTTATAGTTGGCCGCGGGGTTGTTGATGACAAAAATAAGAGGTTTAATTTCTGACGAGAAATATAGGACACCTTGTTCTATAACATAATGGAGTGGTTTCACCCCAAATCTGTCTCGTGCAAGAATAAGTTCATCGTTGACTTTGTTGTAGTATGCGAACGCAAACATTCCATTAGCCTCGTTTAAAAATTTAACCCCCTTTTTATCAAGGCCGGTTTTTAATACCTCAGTATCTGAATTTGTTTTGAATGTTGATTCACCACGGAGCGTTTTTTTGAGCTCTAGGTAATTGTACAGCTCCCCGTTGAAGGAGATCGAGCTTAAAGAATCCTCCATTGGTTGGTTTGATACTTGTCCAATATCTATAATAGACAGTCGTTGGTGTCCAAGCGAAAGATCGCCATTTTCATACGCAATGGAGTTTTCTGCGTCAGGGCCCCTGTGACGCATGAGGGTAAAACTTCGTTCCATAAAATTTTTATCAGGAACTCCCTTTTTGCTGATTTTTTGATATCCAAATATTGAGCACATATTATTATTTTTTTTCAAGTACTCCTGTTCCATAAAAACCGTGATCCATCCAGCGCGGGAAATTTTCTGAAGGATAAATATCAAAAGTAAAAGCATCAGTAATATGGTCAGCGACAGAAAGGAACGTTCCATTTGTGTGGATTGTTACGTTGATTTTATAGGTATCAGCCATAAGATTGGTTGGGCCACATAAAAAGAAGATACTCCCTTCTCCTGGTGATACATTGAAACCCCTTTTTTCAAAGGTAGAATATGCTCCAAGATAGTCTCCTTCGCTTGAATATATTCCTATACTGACAATAAGGTCTTTAATGCTCTCTTTTGCTGTATATCCCAGTTTAAACTTAAGGTCTTCGCGATACCCGACCCCATTTATCTGAGAACCTTTATTATTCACCAGAGAGATACTACTTAATTTAATTTCACCACTACCAATACGTGGCTTATTATTTAAATTTTCTATCCCGCTTCCTTTTGATAGATAGTGTTCGATTACTTCGTTTGTTTCTCCTACCTTTTCCACCCGACCACCTTGTATTAAGATAGTTTTCTTGCAAAGGCTTCGTATTGCCCCCATGTTATGGCTTACGAGTAAAATCGTGCGGCCGTCTTTCTTCGTTACTTCTTCCATTTTCCCAAGGCATTTCTTCTGAAATTCGGCATCGCCGACGGCGAGGACTTCGTCGACAAGGAGGATATCGGGCTCCATATGGGCGGCGACAGAGAAGGCGAGGCGGACATACATACCGCTGGAATAATATTTTACTGGAGTGTCGAGAAACTTTTCTACACCGGAAAAGGCGACAATCTCGTCAAACTTCTTTACAATCTCTTTCTTTGTCATACCCAAAATCGCGCCGTTGAGAAAAATATTTTCACGCCCTGTGAGCTCTGGATGAAAGCCCGTGCCAACCTCTAGCAGGGAAGCGACTCGTCCGCGCATAATGATCTCGCCTTCGGTAGGCGGGGTGATACCCGTGAGGATCTTGAGGAGTGTGGATTTGCCCGCTCCGTTGTGTCCGATGATGCCGATGATGTCCCCTTTGTTGATTTCGAGGTTGATGTCTTTCAGTGCCCAAAATTCTTCTTTTGTTTCGAGCCCGACGGCTTGTCTTGCTTTATGTTTTGCAAACTTGAAAGGATTTCTGAGTATACTTGCGAGAATATCACGCAGGGCGATATACCCACCCCGCTGATGCGTGATATTGTACTTTTTCCCGATATTTTTTATTTCAATGATTGATTTGTTCATATATTAAATAATATCCGCAAAATAACGTTCAACTTTTTTGAAATAAAAAGTGCCGATAATGAGGAGTACTGCGGTTGCAATGAATGATATTGCAATAAGTACCCAGTTGATAGTAGTTGTGCCAAGGAGTACGGCTCGCGCGTTTTGGATGACACCCACCATAGGATTAAAAGCGAGGAGCCATGAATATTTTCCAGCAATACTTGCCGGGTAAATGACGGGGGTCAAGAAAAGAAGGAGTTGGATGAAGAAAGGAAGAACGAAGCGCACATCGCGGTACTTTACATTGATTGCGGCGAGGAATAAGCCACCACCAACAGCTGCCATAAAGGTGACAATAAGAAGAATAGGTATGACTACGACACTTATAAGATGTGGCGCGTACCCATAGTAAATCATCATTCCTCCAAGATTGACTGCGGTGATGTCAAAATCAACAAATTTTGTCGCTACTGATGAAAGAGGGAGATTAAGTCGAGGGTAGTAGACTTTGGTGATAATTGATTGATTGGCAATAAGGACACCGCTTGTTTCCGAGAGCGCGCTCGAAAAGAATTGCCAAAAAAGTAAGCCAGTATAGACAAAGATTGGGTAGGGTACTCCATCTGAGGGGACATTGAGGAGTGTGCCGAAGAAGAGGCTGAAAACAATCATCGTCATAAATGGCTGAAAAATTGCCCACAAGACCCCGATAGAGGTTTGTTTGTAGCGCACCTTGAAATCACGCCATATAAAAAAATAGAGGAGCTCTTTGTAACGCCAAACCTCTCGAAGGTCTTCAAGGCTAAATACTTTTTTGGGGCGGATAACAGTTATTTTATTCATAATTCTTTTTGAACCATTCATAAGTTGATGTAATACCTAGGGTAAGGGAGGTATGATATTTCCATCCGAGTGCGTTAATCTTGTTTACATCAAGAAGTTTTCGCTGGGTCCCGTCCGGTTTGTTTGTATCCCATATTATTTCGCCCTCGTATCCTGTCACATTTTTGACTTGTTCCCCGAGTTCTCTTATAGTAACATCTTTGCCTGTTCCGATATTGATAATATCAGTGTCGTTGTAATTTTCCATTAAGAATAAACTTGCTTCCGCGAGGTCGTCCACATGGAGAAACTCGCGCTTTGCGCTTCCTGTGCCCCATAGAGTAACACTAGGACTCCCTGCAACCTTTGCTTCGTGAAATTTTCGAATCATTGCGGGAAGCACGTGCGAGTTATCAAGATCAAAATTATCGTTGATCCCATATAGATTTGTAGGCATCAGAGAAATAAAATTAGTGCCGTATTGCTCATTGTATGATTGGCACATAATGATTCCAGCGATCTTTGCCACAGCGTATGCTTTATTGGATGGTTCAAGCTCGCTTGACAAAAGGTACTCTTCTTTTATTGGTTGAGGACAAAGCTTAGGATAAATGCACGAGCTCCCAAGGAACAATAATTTTTTTACCTTGTGTACATAGGCACTATGGATAATGTTTGTCTGGATGGTGAGATTATTGTAAATGAAATCGGCAGGGAATGTTTTGTTTGCCATAATGCCACCTACTTTTGCCGCGGAAAGAAAAACATACTCTGGTTGTTCTTTTGTAAAAAAGTCTTCGACCGCGTTTTGGTTGGTTAGGTCAAGTTCATTGTGTGTCTTAAGAATAAGATTAGTGAACCCGTCTTTTTGAAGCGCTCGCACAATAGCTGACCCCACGAGTCCACGGTGTCCTGCAACAAATATTTTAGAGTTTTTATTCATATTTTGTGATTAATCAGCTTTTGTAAAACCTGCCAAAGCAAGAGATTTTTTTACATAAGGATGCCAAGTGTCATCAATGTGAGTGTACCACTGATATTCTTCGTTTTGACTATCGAGGGTGATAGGGCTTTCAGGGCTCTTGGGGGATACAAGAAAAACGATATTGATTGTATGGGTTGAGTCGTCAAATGGGCCATCAGGGAAAAATGTTTCATCAACACCAAGAATTTTAACAATAGCACCTTCGATTCCAACCTCCTCCTTCATTTTTCGAAGAACAGCATTTTCAAATGTTTCGTTCTTCATAATCCTTCCTCCTGGAAGGAACCATTGTCCCTGCGCGGGTTTGTTGATCCTTTTGGCAAGCAAAAAAGAAGAGTCTTTTTTGAGAACAAAGTCGACACAAACGACAGGGATAGCCTTGTGTATTTGTTGATAGAGTTCGGTGTCGATGTAGCCCGTGTTTGCCATATTGTCTGCTGGTTTATTCGTGGTGCTCTTGGGTTGCGAAACCGCCTTTTTCTAAATGGACATCTTTTTTTGCCTCCATAAGATCAACTGCAACCATTTCTTTTACTAACCCATCAAAATCAATTTCAGCTTTCCATCCAAGTTTCTCTTGCGCCTTTGTGGGGTCGCCAAGAAGCGACTCGACTTCTGTTGGACGAAAATACCGTGAATCAACTTCAATGATTATTTTCTTTGTTTTCTTGTCGATACCTTTTTCGTTCGCATCTTTGCCTTCCCAAACAATTTCAATATCAAGTTCCCTGAAAACTGCCTCACAAAATGCTCGTACAGAATATTGTGTTCCTGTTGCAATGACATAGTCCTCGGGGACTTCTTGTTGAAGCATAAGATACATTGCGTTAACATAATCTTTTGCGTGACCCCAATCTCGCTTTGCGTTGAGATTTCCTAGGAATAATTTTTCTTGGAGCCCTAGCGAAATTCGCGCAGCTGCGCGAGTAATTTTTTTGGTGACGAATGTCTCACCACGACGTGGTGACTCATGGTTAAAAAGAATTCCCGAGACTGCAAACATGTTGTACGCCTCGCGATAGTTTTTGGTTACCCAGTGAGCATAGACCTTGGCGGCACCGTAGGGACTACGCGGGTAGAACGGAGTTTCTTCACTCTGGGGTGGGGGAGTCGCTCCAAACATTTCCGAGGTTGATGCCTGGTAAAATTTTGTTTTCTTTTCAAGTCCAAGCAAGCGAATCGCTTCGAGGATGCGGAGTGTCCCAAGCGCGTCAGAGTTCC
>CAYIHV010000001.1:0-21854 GCA_964363315.1 uncultured Candidatus Saccharibacteria bacterium | reverse complement strand
TGGTACTTTATTTCTATTTACATACTTACAAATTTATACCCAAAAGTCAATAAATAATGAACTTGTCTTTCTTTCGCATTTGACCTTATCGTAAACTTTTGCAATACTGACGGGATGAGATTGCTCCCTAAAAAACTTTTGAATAAACCGATTACCGCTATTATCATTACGGTGATTGTCTTTGCGGGTATTTTTGGCGGAGGGATTATTCTCGGCAAATATATCCAAAAGAAAACGGATGCGGAAATAATAAATGCAAAGGATAATCTGGCGAATTCTTTTGACCTTAACCCTTTTTGGAAAGTTGTCAAAACCCTCAATGAAAAATTCGTCTCCGCAACGGCATCTTCAAGCATTCCCAGCGATCAAGACAAAATATGGGGAGCAATAGAAGGGCTCACGGCTTCGTATGGAGACCCTTATACAGCGTTCTTCCCGCCCAAAGAAGCGCAACAATTTGAAGATGGGATGAGGGGGGATTTTGGAGGTATCGGTATTGAGATCGGGATCAAAGGAAATGCGCTCACAGTCATTGCGCCACTCAAAGGCACTCCTGGAGAAAGAGCGGGGCTTAAAGCTGGTGATTTTATCTTAAAGATTGATGATAAATTTACCGCAGGAATGTCCACCGAGGATGCAGTTTCTCTCATCCGCGGACCAAAAGGCACTTCGGTAACACTTGCGGTAAAACAAGATGGGACAGTAAAAGATATATCCATTACGCGTGATACTATTATCATCCCAACGATAGATACCAAAATGAGAGATGATGGCGTGTTCGTGATCTCATTGTATAATTTTTCAGCAAATTCCCCACAACTCTTCCGTGGAGCGCTTCGAGAATTTATCCTCTCGGGGGACGATAAACTTATTCTTGATCTGCGCAATAATCCCGGCGGGTATCTTGAGGCGGCTATTGATATGGCAAGCTGGTTCCTTCCGCAAGAGAAAACCATTGTCATTGAAGATGGAGGAAATAACACACCCAAAAAAATACACAAGAGCAAAGGATACAATGTTTTTAATGAAAACTTAAGGATGGCAGTGATCATCAATGGCGGATCGGCGTCAGCGTCAGAGATCCTTGCGGGAGCTCTTTCCGAGCATCATATTGCGAAACTTGTCGGTGAAAAAAGTTTTGGAAAGGGATCGGTGCAAGAGCTTGTGGATATTACCACGGATACTTCACTTAAAGTTACAGTGGCAAGATGGCTTACTCCAAAAGGACATTCTATTTCAGAAAACGGCATTACTCCGGACATTATAGCGAAAGAGAACAAAGGTGATATTGAAAAAAAGATTGATGCGCAGATGGAGAAAGCGATAGAGGTATTAAAGAATAACTAAACACTATGAAGATAATCTTTCTTAAAGATGTGCCTCGTGTAGGCAAGAAATATGAAGTAAAAGAGGTTGCCGATGGATATGGACGCCACCTCATCACTTCTCGCGTAGCAGAGATTGCCACTCCTCAAGCTGTCGCGTCTGTTGAGAAGAAGAAAATCATTGACGCGACGCAAAAGAAAATCCACGAGGATTTATTGATAAAGACCCTTGCTTCTTTAGATGGCGCAACCATTACGATTTTCGGCAAAGCAAATGAAAAAGGGCATCTTTTTGCAAGTATTCACAAAGATACTATTCTCACCGAGCTTAAACGAAATATGCACCTTGATATGAACCCTGATTATGTACTCCTCGACAAGCCCCTCAAAGAGCTTGGTTCGTTTGAAATCCCCATCATCGTCAATAAACACCGCGCAGTGTTCAAGGTGAACATTGAGGCGAGAGATTAGACCTGTCTAATAAAATTAAAAATCCACAGTTCTACTGTGGATTTTTTAATCACTATTTTAATATTTATTATTTAACTATCTTACTTCACATGCGCCACTTTGCGTCTGGTTGTGGTGCCATCAAAATTTCCTTTTCGTTTTTCAGAAAAACTCACAATACCTTCTTTGAGAGCAAAGAGGGTGTGGTCTTTGCCGAGACCAACATTGGTTCCGGGAAGGATTCTCGTACCGCGCTGGCGCACAATGATAGCGCCCGCGAGAGCTTTTTCTCCGGCATAAAGTTTTGTGCCGAGATACTGTGGATTGGAATCAGTTAAGTTTTTGGCGGATCCGCCAGCTTTCTTATGTGCCATTTTGAATAATGTGTTAAATGCCCGAAACTTCCTAAGGCCTGTTTATTAATATACAATACCTATATAGATGACTAGTATAAAAGATTTCATTGAAAAAATCAAGGGGTTAATTAATTTTAGGACTTTCATCCCTAACTCCCTAAAACGAGCTCTTCCGGATGATTTATTCTTCGGGCTCATAATAGTCCTTGTCGCTCTTGGCGCATTCGGGCTTGGACGACTTTCTAAAATAGAGGATTCGCGGGTGCCGATACGGATAGAGAATGAACCGGAAATTACTGCGGATACTTTTTCTTCTGTGGACAATAATAAAAAGGGACCTCCTGCGCTTAGCATTCCCTCATCTAACACGAGCCAGCTTGTCGGTTCAAAGAACGGAACGAAATATCATTACACTTGGTGTGCGGGAGCGCAAAGGATTACTGAAACAAATCGTCGCTATTTTTCTGGAGTACAAGACGCTGAAGCGCAAGGATACACTCCCGCAAGCAATTGCAAAGGGTTATAATATTTTACTAAGGTCTCTCCTTAGTAAGATATAAGGATTGAAAAGACGAAGACCTTGCATTCGTAAAACCTATGAATAAACTAACAAAAAAATTGCCTGATGCGACGGGTGTCTATATTTTCCGTGGTCATAAACGTTCCATTTTGTATATTGGTAAAGCGACATCCATTCGCGAGCGTGTTGCAAGTTATTTTAATCAAAACCTTATTGAAACGCGTGGGCCCATTATCGCAAGTATGATAGAGGCGGTGAAGACTATTGATTACATCAAGACGGATTCTGTCCTCGAAGCGCTCATCCTCGAAGCGCATCTTATCAAAAGATATAAACCGCCGTATAACACAAAAGAAAAAGATAATAAAAGTTTTAATTATGTGGTCATTACTAAGGAAAAATTTCCTCGCGTCCTCGTTATGCGCAGTCGCAACTTGGAAACGAAACGTCCAAGTGACATAAAGTATAGTTTTGGACCATTCCCTCAAGGAAATGTTTTGCGCGAAGCGCTTACTATTGTCCGCAAAATCTTCCCATTTCGTGATACATGTAAGCCCCTATCCGGCAAACCATGCTTTAATGCGCAAATCGGTTTATGCCCCGGCGTATGCGCAGGAAAAATACCACAAAGAGAATATGCGAAAACGATACAACATATCAAACTCTTTTTTGAAGGGAAGAAAAAAACTCTTATCAGTGAGTTCGAACAAGAGATGAAGTTGTCAGCAAAAAATATGAAGTTTGAGGAGGCGGGAAAAATCAAAAAAACAATTTTCGCGCTCAAACATATTCAAGATGTAGCGCTTTTGAAAGCAGACTACACACTAATGTCCGACCTTAAATCTCCAAAAAGGTCGGACATTAGTGATTTCCCGAACCTCGGTGGGTTTCGTATTGAGGCGTATGACATTGCTCATATTTCAGGCACGCATACAGTTGGTGTGATGGTCGTAATTGAAGATGGCGAAGTAAAGAAGAGTGATTATAGAAAATTTAAAATCAGAACAAGCACAAATGATGACAATGCCTCACTTCGTGAAATGCTCTCCCGTCGCTTTGAACATAAAGAGTGGCCAATGCCTAAGCTCGTTGTTGTTGACGGAGGGAAGGCGCAAATAAACACAGCTGAAAAAGCGCTCAAAGAATGTGGGATAACTATACCTGTTGTTGGGGTTGTCAAAGACGAACATCATAAACCAAAGGGTATTCTGTATGATAAAAATACAAGACCCGCCCTTGAGAATTTGAAACTAAGGGCGGGTCTTAGTATTTTTGAACGCGCTGTTCTCCTCGCCGTGAGCGAAGCTCATCGTTTTGCAATCGCGTATCATCGCGCAATGAGGGAGAAAATGGTTTAGATTATATTCGCTCATCATTTCTTTTCTTCTTTGGGTTTGGTCATGAGTTGTGTTTTTGTGTTTGAGTCAACATAAAACGGAATTCCTTCTATCTTATATCCTTTTTCTTCATACTCTTTTATCCATTTTTTAAACAACTCTTCTTCTTTTTTTTATCATCGTATGTCTTTCCTTGATTAGTTAATGTGACAGACTCTACCTCAAAACCTTCCTGTGTAAGCTCATGAATCCTTTGCGCTAAAGATGAATCAATTTGAAAATTTTCCATAAAATTATTTGTAAAAACTAACTATTAAACATTTCATCCACCACGGCCTTCACATCTCCGCCGTCTGCTTTGCCGGCGAGGTCTTTCATGATGGCGCCCGTGAGCTGTCCCGCTTTTGACTTATCAATGAGGCCAAGGGCTTCTTTTTTTGCAAGCGCGATTTTTTTGATCTCGTCACGGGACATCAATACGGGGAGATATTTTTCAAGAATGACAAGCTCGGCTTTTTCGTTTTCTGCGAGCTCGGGGCGACCTCCTTTTTCAAACTGCTCAATAGAATCTTTGCGCTGGTTAGAGAGGCGTTTAATAACTTTGAGCGCGCCAGCATCATCGAGGGTATCTTGCGGGGTCTTGCCTGTCGCGACCAGCTCGTTGGTAAATGCCGTGATCATCCCTCTCACCACGCTGAGCTTAACGCTATCCCTTGCAAGCATCGCTGTTTTCACCTCACCTTTGATTTGTTCGTGTAAAGACATAATTTAATATATTAAGGATTAATATCTGTATTATACAGGATATTCATCGTTCAGTACACCAGTCCGCGTGGCGCTTTTTATTTTGCCGTTTTCATAGTAGAATTAGGTCTATGGAACAAGAAATATTAAATCGTTTACAGGCGCAGGAAGAGCTTTTGCAAAAAGTGTATGTTTCTGTCGAGAAAACACGCAAGTATTTTATGTGGACACTTATTATTACTTTGGTGTTATTCCTCTTACCGCTCCTTGGACTTATGTTTGTCCTCCCAAGTTTTATTAGCACGATGACAGAAGGGTATAGCGGACTCCTTTAAGAAATGTCGGAAATCCTTTTCATCTTAATAGGATTGGTGATGGGCGCGCTTGTTGTGGCGGTGGTAATTCTCTTTATTAAAAAAAATAAAACGGTAGATATT
The DNA here is from genome assembly GCA_964363315.1 of uncultured Candidatus Saccharibacteria bacterium. Lineage (GTDB taxonomy): Bacteria > Patescibacteriota > Minisyncoccia > Phycocordibacterales > UBA1550 > UBA1550. Next base: position 16,685 of record CAYIHV010000001.1, on the reverse strand, counting down.
ATTCCTGCTACTACCTCCCCAAACGACGCGCTCGTTTTCATTCAAAACCAAATGGGGAGTCTTCAATCACAACTTGGTGATTTTATGAAGACTGTAGATGTAAAGATTGGAGATTCAAGCAAAGAAATGCAAAAAGCCACACTGTCTCAATTCACCGAATCTCAAAAACTCATCCGCCAGATCAATGAACAAGTTGAAAGAAATCTCTTGGGTGTTACCAAAGAGATGACTGTAGCAAACGAGACGAGTAAACAGGTACTGACCATCACGGACCAGCTCCGTAACCTTGAAAAGGTCCTCAAACACCAAAAGCAACGGGGAAACCTTGGTGAAGCGGCGCTTGAGCTCATTCTCTCAAATACCCTTCCTCCCACCGCTTATAAGCTCCAATACCAATTCAAAAATGGGGAAACGGTGGATGCGGTTATCCTCGCTAAAGAAGGGGTCATCCCCGTGGATGCAAAATTCTCACTTGATAATTATAACCGTGTTGTAGATGAAGATGACCCTATCCGCAAAGAGGAGCTCCAGAAAGAGTTTCGTAATGATCTGAAAAAACGCATTGACGAGACCGCGAAGTATGTGCGACCGGAAGAGGGAACGCTCCCGTTTGCTTTTATGTTTATTCCCGCCGAAGGTATTTATTATGATCTTTTAGTCAACGATGTTGGCGCGGTCAAGGTCAATACAAGAAGTCTTATTGATTATGCTATAAATGAAAAAAAGGTTATTATAGTATCACCTACGACATTTTCCGCTTATTTGCAATCTGTAGTCTATGGATTCCGCGCATTCAAGATAGAAGAATCTGCTCAGCTCATTATCGGGCGTGTTGAGGAACTCAGAAAACATCTCGTAGGGTATGAAGAATATATGAGAAAACTCGGCAATGCGCTTGGAACAACCGTCAATCATTATACTGCCGCCTATAAAGAATTAAAGAAGGTTGACAAAGATATTGTAAAGATAACGGGCGAGACAGCGGGGATTGACCCTCTCCTCATTGACAAGCCACAAATAGAAGAACTGTAATGAATATAATACTTTCAATCTTAATAATCGTCTTTTTTGTCACCTTCCTTCATAGTATATACAAAAAGCGTCTTCATTTGAGACGCCTCAATGAGCTTAAGGAGGAGATGAGAATACTCGACAAATGTCTCCCTTTAATGGAACAACAGAAGACGGAATTTATAGCTATTGTGTCATATCAACTCCGCGCGCCACTTACCGTGATAAAAGGGTACGCGTCTATGATATTGGAAGGATCATTTGGAACAATATCTGATGAAATCCGCGAAGCGATGAACCGTCTTTTTATCTCGAGTGAAAAGATAATATCTCTCGTGGGGAATCTCATTACAATGTCGCAAGTTGAGCAGGGGAAGATGGAGTTCTCTTTTAGCTCCCAAAATTTCGTTGATTTTGTTAAGAGTGTGCTTGAGAATACAGAAAAAGGAATAAAGAGCGCTGGACTCACTCTTTCTTTCGCAATAGAAGAGGGGAGCAGTGGAATACTGGTGAATATAGACGAGGGAAGACTTCGTCAAGTGGTAACACACATACTTGAAAATGCAATAACTTATACCCCAGCCCACGGAACAGTGAGTGTTATAATCTCAACCAAAGACGAAGAGCGCAGGATCCGTCTCAGTATCACTGATTCAGGAATAGGCATGACTACTGAGCAAATTGATGTTCTCTTTAAGCGATTTGACCTCGCCGTAGATAAATCGGGGAAGATATTCAATAGACAGGATGTCAGTGAAGCCAATGAACATGAAAAATCTAAAGAAACTATCCTTAGAAATAATACCCCGGGTATCGGCACTTATATTGCGAAAAAAATGTTGAGCGCGCATCACGGCGATTTCTGGGCTGAATCTCGTGGAGCAAATAGTGGCACGACTTTTATCATAGAACTGCCTTTTGCAGAGTAAAAAATAATCAATGCTATCGATTTATTTTTCATTGACTGCTATAATAGAAAAAAATGATCTCAACAATCATTGAAACTTTCTCCCGTTTCTCATTGATCCAAATGATAATGTCTGTCTTTGGTGTCGCATTATTTTTGTTTGGCCTCATTATCCACGGGCAAGACGCAACAAAAAGACGCGGCAAATTTTTTCTATTCTTTACAAGTACTCTTTTATGGTGGGGAATAACCATTGCATTGTTAGGAGTAGCTCCTCCTTCCATGACACATGTGCTCCTCGTGATGCTCTACCTCTCAGCGGGGGTGACATCACTCGTCGCATTCCTCTTTTTTGATGTTCCCATAATAAAGGGTTCGTCTACCCCGTTTCTACACCGCATTGCCGTCTTTACGCTATCTATTGCCATAGCTTTTGCTATCCTTTCTCCGGGATTTATTGTAAAAAATGTTTTAGTATACGATAACATAAAGATAGGATTCTTTTCGGGGAAATGGCATATCATCTATGTTCTTTATCAAATAATATTCCTCTCCGCTATCATATGGGCACTTCTCAAGAAATACCGCCTCAGTGCTGGGATCTTCAAACTTCAGGCGCGCGATATGCTCGCCGTATTTGCGATATCCATCGCCACCTTTGTTGGTTTAATATTCTTCTATCCTGGATTTTCTGGTATCTATGATATGTTCTTTTTTGGATATATAAGCGCCACCATTGGCGCGCTCGGCATAGGGTTTGTTCTTGTCAAATATAATTTCTGGAGCATTGAAACCATCGCCGTTAAATCTTTAGCTGTCGTCATAGTGTCTATACTTCTTGTAAATTTCTTTTTCTTAAATTCTCTTTTGTGGGTCATTTTCAACACAATTCTAGCCATTACAATCGTCATTGCTAGTTTTCTCCTTGTGGAAAATACCAGGATTGAGACTGAATCAAGAGACCGTATTGCGCGACTCCTTTATGAGATAAATGAAAAAAAAGACAGAATGGCGCTCCTTGGAAAAAAGAAGTCTGAGTTCTTCACCATCGCTTCACACCCATTGCGTGACCCGCTTACCGCAATTAAAGGGTATTCCTCAATGGTCATTGAAGGTTCATTCGGTGAGACGCCCCCACTTGTCCTTGATGCGACGATAAAGATATTTGAATCAAGCAAACATCTCATCTCTATTATCTCGGATTTTATGAACATCTCAAATATTGAAAGCGGGGATATCAAATATATATTTAAGGATATTAATATGGAAGAACTCGTCATCTCGGCCACCAACGATATGCGTCTTTCAGCCAAACATGCGGGATCAACTCTCAATGTTATCATAGATGAAAAACATAATAATTACATTGTTCTCGCCGACAAAGGAAAGATGCAAATGGTTATATCAAGCATTTTGGATAATGCTGTCAAATATGCGCCTCACACAGAGATAACCGTCCTCCTGTCAAAAAGCTCTGATAAATCCAAGATTATTCTCAGTGTCTCTGATACGGGGATTGGCATAGATAATAATGCGATGGGGAAGATATTTAAGAAGTTCGTCCAGACAAATGACATCAATAAGATGTACACCGAAGGATTGGGACTTGGCCTCTATGTGGCGCAAGAGATTGTCAGCGCGCATAAAGGACGCATCTGGGCTGTATCTGAAGGAGAAGGAACTGGCGCCACCTTTTATGTAGAATTAGACGCGAAAAAAGTATGATGAGAAGGTTTCAACGAACGATTGAAGATTTTTCTTGTGAAAAGTGCGATTCTCACATGAAAGGGGATGGGTATACAAACCATTGCCAACATTGTCTGTGGAGTAAACATGTGGATATTAACCCGGGAGACCGATTGTCCCCATGCGGAGGGATGATGAAACCCAAAAGGATAGAAACTGCCGGCACGAACAATATTATTGTCCATCAATGCATGAAATGTGATTATATAAAGAAAAACAAGGTTTCAAAAATGGATGGATCTGATATTGTACTTGAGATTATGCGTATGCAGAACCAATAGATATCACATGCAATGCAAAAATGATGTGGACTAAATATGGTATATTTAATAGGTTTATGGTAAAATGATATCGTTGTAATGAGGAGGTATGGAATATGTTCATCCCCTTAATTACAGCACTATGCTATGAAAAACGTAACAATATACACTACAAACACTTGTGGCTACTGCAAGATGGCGAAGGATTTCTTTGTCTCAAATGGGGTGTCGTATACCGAATACAATGTTGGCACTGACCTTGAAAGACGCAAGGAGATGATTGAGAAGAGTGGACAAATGGGGGTGCCGGTAATTTTTGTTGGGGAAGAAATTATCGTCGGTTTTGATAAACCACGCCTCTCGGAACTCCTTGGGGTTGAGTAAATTCTTTGATAAAATACACAAATAGAGAAAAGGGGTACTCGTACCCCTTTTCTCTTATTCGCCCTTGTAGTTAAATGGATATAACTACCCCGTCCTAAGGGGTAATTGTGGGTTCGATTCCTGCCGAGGGCACCATGTAAAAACACTCACATAAGTGAGTGTTTTTACATGGTGCCGGCCGGAGCGCGACGGCGCGAGGCGGGCTCAATTGCGATAAGTGAAGCAATTGAGAGACGGAGGCTGACGAGCCGAGTCGGAGTCGCGCAAATTTCTAGCAAGAAATTATGCGTGACCGATTCCGCCTTGAATTATCTAAACCTATAAACCCAACAGCTCCTGAACCCTTGGTTTATTAAATCCAACTATTGCCTCTCCGTCGATAACAATTACTGGTACACCGCGCTGACCAGTTAATTCAACCATTTCTTTTTGTTTTTCAAAATCTTGCCCAACATTAAATTCCTCGTAGGGAACATTTTTTTCCTGGAAATAGCTTTTTGCCATATTACAATAAACGCAAGTTGGAGTGCTATAAATAGTGACTTTTTTCATCCCGTTTAGAGGCAGGTCGCGGTCAATCCACTTCCTGCAAATTAATTAAACTTATAAATCGTACTTCTACTTCTTATATTATTTATTTCCCATCCCGCGCGACCGCGGCCTCTAACGGGATTCATATTCCACACCCGTTAATTTCTAATGGACGCTGATTATATCATAAAGCCAAAACACAAATCTACACGAAAATAATACAAAATAACCATAATCAAGTTTTTAACAAGAATTCGTGCGAGTACGGAGAATCGGTCACGCATAATTTCTTGCTAGAAATTTGCGCGACCCCGCCTCGGCACGTCTGCCTCCGGCTTTCGATCCCCCTCGTCATTATAAAAAATACCCCGCAAAGATGGGGTATTTTTTATAATGTGCGAGTACGGAGAATCGAACTCCGATCTAATGCTTGGGAAGCATTCATTCTACCACTAAACTATACTCGCTTTTTATCTCACAAAACTAAAACTTATTTTAAAAACCATTTAAAAAAATTGGCAAAGCCAGATTTTGTGGTCGTTGCCTCTTTTTTTTCCTGATCAACAACAATAATAACCCCTTCTCCGTTTTTAACAACCCTAAACTTCCCCCTAAGCTCCTCTTCAACCCCCCTCTCTGTCTTAAGACTAATAATTTGCGCCTTTAACGAATTTTCCCGCGCCCTGACCGCCACCAACTCATCTTCGGCTATCTTTCTTTTCTCCCCGGTTAGACTATCGCTTTTATACATACTAACCGCTGCTCTACCAACAAAAACGCAAAGAATAAAAACCAAAACAAAAGTAACCCTAGAATATAAAATTCTCCTAAATCTTTTTTTGTCTTGAAATTCAAGCATTTTCTGATATTATACTCTTAATTAAACTTTATATATTATATGATGTTCAACAAAGAAAACCGCAAAGCTGTCCGTATCACATGGATAATACTAAGCCTACTCGTTATCGTAAGTATGGTTCTTTTGTATATCGCCCCAGCCCTCTAACCCCCAAAAATCCTACTGATTTTTCATCATATTCAAAAATACCTCTTTTGGAATATTGACTCTTCCGCCTGCCTTCATTCTCTTCTTACCTTTTTTCTGCTTTTCTCGAAGCTTCATCTTTCGTGTAATATCGCCACCATAAAGATATCCAGTAACGTCCTTTCTAAGCGCTTTTAGGCTTCTAGAGGAGAGTATTCTACCAAGCGCTGTAGCTTGTATTTTGACCTCAAAAAGCTGTCTTGGGAGGATTTGGTGTAATCTCTCAACAGCCTTTTCAGCGTCTTCCTGGGCCCTTCTACGCGAGATAACCCGAGTAAATGCTGGCACAATTTCTTCCGCAACAACAATATCAAGTCTAGTCACGTCCGCCTTACGCATCTCATTAATATCATACGAGAGAGAAGCGAAACCAGACGAAACACTCTTTAATTCATCAAAAAAATTTCTCATCAACTCACGAAGTGGCACATCTGCTTTAATCGAAACACGGTTATCGCCGAAAATACTCGACTCCCCAACCTCCGCTTCGTGTTCGTAAAGAAGTTGCATAATTCCCCCAACATAATCTGGTGGCGTAATTAATGTTATGGAAGCCCATGGTTCAAAAGCCTCTGTATATGTTCCATCTCTTGGAAAAAGATGTGGTGAATAAATTTTTTCACGCTTACCGCCTTGATAAACAACTTCGTAATTAATAGATGGTGACGTGACGATGAGCTCAAGATTAAATTCTCTTCTTAATCTTTCTGTAACAATTTCCAAGTGAAGCATCCCAAGAAAACCACACCTGAAACCGCGCCCCAAAGAACCAGAAACCTCCTCTTCTTATGAGTTTGACGAATCTGAAAGCTTTAGGCGAACGAGGGATTCTTTTAATAAATCAAAATCATCCTGACTTTCTGGGTAAAGCGATGCCCATACAACTGGTCGTGGATTTTGATACCCAGGAAGCGCTGGTAGTGGGTTTTTTGTAAGTGTGATTGTATCTCCAACGGAAGCAATACCGGGTTTCTTAATTGAAGTAACAATATAACCAATCTCCCCTGCTGAGATTTTTTCTGCAGATTTTTTTTCTGGAGTAAAAATACCAACATCAGACGCAATAAATCTTTCCTTGGCCTCACAAAAAGAAAGGTCATCTCCTTTTTTAATTTCACCATCCAAAACTCTCACATAAACAATAACTCCTTGATGATTTGAGTATTCAAAATCAAAAACCAACGCTCTAAAATTTTTTTTTTCTCTGTATTTATCACTCGGCGACGGAACACGTTCTACTACCGCTTTCAATAACTCAGGGACTCCTTCTCCCGTTTTACCAGAAACTGCCAAGATATCTTCTTCTTTGCAATCAAGCAGGGTCATAACTTCACGCTTAACATCATCAACGCGAGAGATTGGGGAATCAATTTTTGTCACAACTGGAATAATTTTAATTCCAAGTTCTCGCGCCATCGCAAGAGTAGTTAAAGTTTGTGCCTGAACACCTTGAGTTGAATCAACCAAAAGCAAAGAGCCCTCCACAGCCTGAAGGGCTCGCGAGACTTCGTATGAAAAATCTATGTGCCCAGGGGTGTCGATTAAGTTCAACACATACGATTCGCCGTTTAGGGTGTAATCCATGCGCACAGGGGTCATTTTTATGGTTATACCGCGCTCTCTTTCAAGGTCCATACGGTCCAAAACCTGATCACGCATTTTACGTTTTTCAATTGTGTGGGTTGCATCAAGCAAACGATCAGCAAGAGTCGACTTGCCGTGGTCTATGTGAGCGATAATGCTGAAATTGCGAATATGTTTAAGATTCATAAATTGAGCCGTATTTTAGCATACTTTTTTACTGCTTTGACAAAGGCCTGTAAACGTTATACGTTTTTAAATAGAAAACGTGTTAAATCGGCTCTTTGTTAATGAGTCACAATCTAAACGAATGGAGGAACACCATGAAAAAGGAATCTTTGTCCGTGATGTTTGCCTGCGCTTTTGGCGCCTTTATTGGTGCCTTAAGCGCCCTTGAAATCTCGGCGCGCTTCGAGTATGGCTCGTACTTCTGGTGTGTCGGCGCGCTCTTCGGCGGTCTCTTCGCCTACTGTGCGGTGGACTTCCAGAGGCTATGTGCCGGTATCGCCCGTTCGTACCGTGTGAGCGCCAGCAATGTCGCCAGCGCGTACCACAAGGCAACCACATGGGAGCCACATCCGCTGTATTGGAAAGCGACGGCTACGTCGGTGTTGGGACTTTTGGCGCTCGCAACGTCTTTCGCCTTGATGTCCCACGCGATATTTTCTTATCTCGGGCCCGCCCCAGAAAATGAGCCTGTGGTTCACCGTCTAGTTTCTGGGGTGGGGGCCGGTTTCTATCTTATTACGACCATGTTGGTTGTCGGAGCGATTTTCTGGCCGTTCACCAACAAGAAAAAATACTGGCAAAAATTGGACTACGACGCAAAAGGCTCGTACCAGGAATTTCTCTCTCACGATATGTCCATGGGGTTGCTCGTCTTCAAATACGGCAACCCAATCGTCATTCCGTTTTTTCTGTTGTGGCTCTTCGCGCATACGCTTTGCGGTATCGGTGAATACCTCTGGGAAAATAAGGCGCGCATCATGAACGCCACCATCACGCTAGCCTATTTCCTCTGTAGGGAGACCTGGCGTTTTATCGTGCGGACTTTCGTCTACATTCACTCTGAACGTCGGACGCTCTGTTTCGTCGACGCAGCGCTTGGTGCGACCACTGGCTTCTTCTTCGGAAGCGCCGTCCTTGGCGCAGTCGTCGGAGCGACGCTAGGCTTTGCCAACTACGAGTTCATTTCAATCCGGTGGCTCAAGCTCGTTCCCGCGAAAGCGAAATGAATTAGCCGAATCGCATTCGGCACCCTCAATTCCTCCCCTCACAGGGAGGAATTTTTCTTTTCGGATTTATCATTCTAGTATTTTGCAAAATACTAGAATGATGAGTTTGAACCAGATTAAAATTTATCGCTCTTTCTCGCTAATGAAGCCTAATGAAGCTAAGAGCTAACTCCCTAACCTCCTAGCTTCAGAGCTCCTCTTGAGCTGGAGCCACAACATCTACCTTCCAGAATTTCTTATGCAAAGCGAGTGAAATCTCTTTAATTTCATCATTTTTTAAAATCCTTAAGATAACTACCCCAGCAATAATACCAATTATTCCAGACAAAAATCCTTGAAGAAAAATGCCAATAACCGTCTCTGTATTTAAAATTAACGCAAAAATATTTAAACAGTTATAAGCGACAAAGCCCATAAGCACGGACGCTGAGAAGCTCTCAAAAAGAGTTTTTCTTATAATTAAAGAAAGATTCATTTCAAAATCTCTTTCAAAAATAATCCAATGCAAAAATGCATTCATAATAGAAGCAATAGAATACGCAAGAGGCAACATCAAAACAGCAGTTCCATCAATTTGATCAACTCTCAAAATAGACTCTATGAAGTAACGAAATTCGGGAGTTTTCTCAAAGACAATTGTAAGCCAAAAAGCGCCACCGATAGCACAAACACTTGAAAACAAATTAATAAAAAGCGGTTTTCTGGTGTTTCCTGAGGCGTGATAACCGCGAGAGAACAACACTGTCAAACTCTGGGTAAGCACCGAAAGAGAGAAGAGGGCGAGAGCAGCCGCAGTAAGACGAGTATCATTCCAACTAAAAGCACCTGAACCTAAAATCGTACGAACTATTTGCGCGCGAAGAACAATAAAAAGAATAGTAATTGGAACAGCCCAAAAGATTATGTGTCGAAGAGCAATTACCATATGCTCCATAAATCTTTCTTTTTCCCCACGTGTAAAAAAAGCTGCGAGCATTGGAAATGCCGCCATTGAGTACGCAACTCCGATTGTTGCGAGAGGAACAGATTGTAGATTAAACGAGAAATTAAAAATAGAAACAGAACCAACATACATCGTAGAAGCAATGGCTCCAAGAGCAATCAAAACCAGATGGTTGGCAGAGAGGGTTATTGTTCGTGGCAAAGATACAGTCACAACCTCAAAGATATCTTTCCAGTCTATTTTTCTAACAAACTTCGGAGTAAAACCACTTTGGATAGCAATTGGTATTTGAATCAAAACATGAAGCAGGGCACCCAAAATTACACCGAAAGCAAGGCCTTTCATTCCGAAAACCGGATAGAAAACAAAAACACCGAAAATAATTCCTAAGTTGTATAAAACAGGAGCAAGAGCATAAACGAAAAACCTTTTATAAAACTGAGTAATACTACCAAAGATGTTATTTGATAAACCAAGAATAAACGGCGAGAACAAAAGTATTCTTGATAACAAAACAAGTGATTCAAGTTGTTCTTTGGAAAAACCAGGAGCTATAAAAGGAGCTAGGTATGGAATTAGAAAAAACATCGCGAAACTGAAGACAGCCATCACTATAGAAAAAATGGTAAATATTTCAGAGACAAAACGTTTTGCCTTATTCTCATCTCCTTCCATTTTAGAAAGGAATGGAATAATAACCGACACCGATACAAACGAAGCAATCACAACATAAAGTGCATCTGGGATACGAAACGCAGTGTAATAAACATCAAGTTCGGTTCCCGCGCCAAAATAATTAGCGAACAGTCGATCGCGCAGTAGAGCTAAAACCTGTGAAGCAACAGCAAAGAATCCAAGAAGAAAAGCGGCCTCATGTAGACCGCCTACTTCTTTATTCAAAACATTGATGATTCTTTTAACCATTTAGATAAGAACCATTGTTAATTAATATTAATTTGTGTCCTTTACTGGAGGAGTACTCTTCTTTTCTGGAGTAGGAGGAGGAACATCAGTTAAGGCACTCTTTCCAGCCCTGAGATTTATAAGAATATTTTTAACTTCCTGATTCTCTGGATTTAGGGCTTCAACTTTTTCAAACTGAGCAATTGCATCGGCTTTTCTTCCAACCTTATCGTAACTTAACCCAAGGAAATACATTGCGTTTGAGTAATTTGTATTGAGTGCTACGGCGCGCTCAAGAGAAACGATAGCTCCATTATAATCTCTGTTGGTGTACTTCAAAAGACCTAATTGGAAGAATAGACCAACATCGTTTGGAGACAGAAGTGACGCCTGATCTGCTTTCGCAATAGCTTCTGCGATATTACCCTCTCCTGCTTCAAGCTGTGAAAGGAAGAATAACGCGTCTGTGTAATTACCCTTAAGGGCAAGCGCCTTGTTTAAGTTCTCACGGGCTGCTTTGTTGTCCTTATTAGAAACTTCAAGTCGAGCCAAGGTCAAATAAACTAATGGGCTTTGTGGATTTAGTAATGCAGCTTGGTCGTAAGCTTTTTTTGCTTCATCGTAAGCACCGGTAACACCTAGTGGAACAACCGACTCATAAACCGAAGCTAAGTTCATCCAGTTTGCGTAATTTGTTGCATCATAGTCTCGAGCTTTTCTTGCGTTGTCTATAGCATTACCAAGTATTGATTGGAATTGCGATTTAGCTTCTGTTTCCGAAATGTTTTTCTGTTGGAATAAATTGTTCAACTTAACGAGGTAAACCTGTGAAAGTGAGCGGTAGTATAAATCATTCTCTGAAAACTGTATCGCTTTAACCAACCCTACTTCCGCCTCATCAAAATTTCCATTCGTATTCAAAGCCTGAATAGTTTTCTGGAAATTAACAGCAGAAACTGTCTTTTCAACAAAAACATATCCGAGTGCTGCTGAAGAAATTGTAAGGGCTATCAAAACAAGAACTGAAACGAATCCAATCTTTGGACTACCCAAAAGCGAGATTTGGTATGTTTTAATAACACCCTCATTTACTAATGTTGCGATAAAAACACCAGTCATCAAGAACGCCAACGTATAAATAACTACGTTTGGGACATAGAAAATGGCAAAGAGCCATAGGTATACCGCCAACAAAAACGAAGAAAGAATTGAGTATTGAGCAGTACGCCCTATATCAAACATAAGAATACTCTTGATACCGCGGAATAAGAAGAATCCAAGGAACAAAATCCAAGCCAAAATACCCAAGATTCCAGTCGTAACAGCAAAAGATGGAATAAGGCCGATTCCAGCATTAAAGTCAGTTGCCCAAAAGATTGTCTCGTTTAGAACTGCTGGACGATGTAATGCCCACTCTGATGCAAAGCGGTTAGGTCCACTACCTAGGAATAAGTTATCGGAAAGTGCGCCTTTTACAACGTCAAAGGTCGCACTCCACGATGGCCTAACTTCTACTTGTGAAGCATTAAACTGTGTTGGCAAAAAACCACCAATTTTATCTCCAGAAAAAACGTAAAAGAGCGAAATCAAGAGAACAACAAGAGCTACCATTGGGATTTTATTTTTTATCGGCAAAACAGAACCACCTTCAATCTCAGAAGAAGGATTCTCGCTTTTGTTTAGATAAATTGCAAAAACAAAAACTGTCACTGCAATTACAGCAAGAGCTATCCAAGTAAAGCTGAAGTTAACAATTGCCAAAAAGAAGATCGAAACCGCAAGAGATATATATGTTAGATACTTAACGAAACCCTTAAGGGGTAGCGTTTCAAGCGTTATCATCGAAAGGATTGCTATCATTCCAAAAAATGCGCCTAAATCGTTCCACTTACCAACAGTATTGGCGAGAACACCAGAGAAAGTTCCACCAAAAGTAAGAGTGTCTGCCCCAGCAAACAAACGAACGGCCTGATAAAGTGCCACTACCAAAAAAGATGCTATTGCGGCCACATAAACCGTAAAAACCTTATCTCTTGAACTAACCAAGATTGAGGTTAGGAAAAGAAGAATGAACATCACGAAAGTAAAAGCAAATGTTCCTACTTCAAATCCTTGTCCAAAAAGTGAAACGGCTGGAACCTTTGAGGTAACAGCTGAAATCAAATATTCAAGAGGAAGTAACGCAGCAAATAAAATAAGAAGCGTTTTTGGCACAACAACTTTACCGTCTACCATGCGCCCAACCAACCATAAAGCCATTGAGGCAACAATAAGAACGACGGCAAAAACACCCTTACCAACATCAAGAGAAATCCCAGCTACCGACAAAAAGAAGATCGGCAAAAGAAAGACGAGTCCAACTAATAAACTAAACGGTAAAACCTCTAAAGAAAACAGTTTTTTTATTCCTTGCATGAAATGAAAGTTTGTTAAAAATTTATTAATTAAGTGCTCCGTATTATATAAGAAATTTCTAATAACACACAATTTTATCGGTTGATAAAAAGTGGACAAGCAAAAAAGCCCCAATATTTAGGGCTTTTTGCTTGTCCTGAACCTGTAAGCCGAATTCTGTACCCCACGGGGTAAGAACATCTGAATTACCGTGATAACTTGAGTATCCTTTAATAATCAAATTATTTACCTAACTCCGATTCTCTTATCCCACGGGGCGACAGTCATTTATCTAGGCCCGTGATTACTCACGGGCTCAAGCGGCACTCCGTGCGCGAAGCGCGCAAGTTACAAGTTGAAAGTCCTAAGATTAAAAGTAAATACATTTAAAATCGTACTAAACTTTATAAACCTTATGAACTTTTTACTTTACAAACTGCGTGCTTCGCACACGGCACGGCCTTGCACTTAAGTAAGGATTTAGCCGTTTCACTCCCATATTTCTATGGGATTCCTCCACGTGGGAGGTCTTAGCCTTTCGGCATCGACGTCACTGCTCGCACCTCTATCCTTGCGGACGACGGGCGTTACCCGCTACCCTTCTCCGGTCGCCCAAAGGTTAGACCGGAAGTGTTCGGACTTTCCTCCCCAACAATAAAGTTAGAGCGACTGCCCAGTTCAAGACCAAAATACTATAACACAAATATTAAAAAAATAAAGAGCCAAACTATTGTAAAACTAACTATTGTCCATTAAGAAGACAGGAAAGAAACTACTTGCGGTAAATATTTTGCAACCACATCAGGTCTTTCAAGATCATGGTCCCCTCCCTTAACTATTATCGTTTTAAAATTCTTTAAATAAACGCCCTGACTTTCAAGTGGGATTGACCTGTCGCTATCACCTTGAACAATAAGTAATCTTTCTTTTGGGATTATTCCCATTAATTCTCGGTAGTCTCTATCTTTATTTTCAAGATAGTGAAGATTAGAAATAAAATGAGAATAAGTCATTTGTTTATCTTTCTTCATCTCGCGTTGATATGCCCGTAAATCAAAATATTTTTTATAATTTAACCAATTGATTTTCGCACCAGGATTACGTCGTCTTACAAAGGAGTATTTTAAAATCTCACTCATATTAAGGGCTGGTCCCAAAAATACAATTTTGTCAAAAACATCTTTTTCTCGTGCGCATAAAATAATTGTTGCAGCACAAGCAAAACTATGAGAAACCAACCGGATACTTCTGAGCCTAGGAACTCTGTCGCGAAACGCAGAAACGGCGCACGAAAGCTCCTTAGCAAGCTTGTCTGCTGTAATATCTTCAAAAGACCCCTCCGATAGCCCACATCCAGAAAAATCAAAAAAGAAAAGATTCTCCTTGCCTTCCAATTTGTTGGCAATATTTTTGAACTTTGGCTCCATGGAGGTCCTACCAAAACCGTGGGCAAAAATTACCCCTGTGCTCCCGGGAGCTCGTTTGAAAATTCCACGGAGAGTTTCTTTTTTATGATTTGAAAAAGAAATAAGTTCGCTTTCCATGCGCGCTATTGTAGCAGAGGAGATATCCGAGCGCACGAAAAAAACAGACTCAATTAAAAATTATTTTAAAAACTTAACTAAGTGTCGTTTCTTTGTTTCTAAGATAAATCAAAAGACCAATGATTAGAGAAATCAAAAAAATAACTGATCCGACAAAACACGGGGTTGTAAATGGGCTCGTTATTAATTGCCCTGAACATCCGCGCACAGGGAGTCCAGCGCTTGAATAAAACACAATTAAATCTGGAAGAAAGTTACTCCAAGCAAAAACTGTTGCACCGGAGAGGAACCACGCCATAAAGTGTTCGTGCTTTCTTTTTTGTTCTTCGCTCATCTTAGCCAAATACAAAGACCAAATAAATGCGCCCAAAAAAGCAAATGCTCCGTAAAAACACGGCGTCGTTACTGGATTTGGTATCACACAGTCTGTCACCCTAAAAACGGTCCCCTCAAATCCATAAAATTTCTGAAAATCAGAGTAAACCGTAGTCCAAGCAAAAATCGTCCCAACTAAAAGTAGCGTCGATAATATTCTTGGTAAATATTTCCAATTTTTTTCCATGGCTATTTACGTCTTTAAAAAACTACTTGACCACAACTACTCCTTTATCGGCAGTGTTGTTTTCGTTGTGATAAGCCCACGTCCCAGCAGAAACAAATGTAAAATCATAAATTCCACCACGTCCGACGGTCTTACTTTGATTCATTTCATTATAAAGAGAGCTCGTTTTGTCATCAGCAAAAATTCTCATTGCCTTGCTTGCATTATTAACAAACCGAACTGACTTCCCTGCGCTAATCTCAAGTGTCTTAGGAACAAACCCTTTATCTGTATAACTAACTAGATAATATCCCTCCTTAGTCATTGTTGGTAAAGCAGTTCCACTTTTGGGTGTACTTGCGGTAGTCTTTGTTGCTTGTGTTTTTGAGGTTGTACCATTAGTACTAGTTGAAATACCAGAAACTGATTCATCTTGCGTTGGGGCTACAACATCTCTACTTTGAAAAAAATAATAACCCACTACCGCTAAAACAACTGCTCCTATTATTAAATTTCTATAATTATTTTTTGGTTCCATAATTTTTAAGCAAATGTATAACAATTAAAGCGCCACACGACTGTAGCCGCCTAATACTATTAATAGTATACCCCTCAAATTATTTTTGCGAATTACTTTTCCACTGTGACAAAAGTTTATTTAAGATAATCCCACATTAAAGGATCCTCTCCGCCGTCTATTTTAAATATTGAAATACCACGCACTCCGAGTTTCTTTGCTAAATCAATTTTAGTCTTAATCGCTTCGGCGTCACTCCACCAAACAATATTCACCGATTCTTTAATTAAACTATTCGGTTGATTTTGTGCCACGGTTGAAGTTGGAATATTCTGATCTGGGTTGTTACTTGGTTGTACCGATGGAACCGTTTCTATTGGTGTATACATAAAGCCGATTTCTCCAGAAGAATTACGCTTCGGAGTTATGCCAAGAGAAGCAGCAAGATCAATTGCATATTTTTGATTAAATGCCCACTGTAAATCGTAACGATATCCGTATTCTGATAATTTGGTCACTTTGTATTCATAACCATAAGTAGCGATACCTATTGATATTTTCTTTTTAGAAATATCTTTCATCGCAAGCTTTATTGATTTCTCTACCCAAGCTGGGTCAGCAACAGGTATGTAAGGAGCGGTACGAGCGCGATTTAAAACAATATCAATTGTTCCTTGATCATAGGTCATGAACCTAACTCGATCACAATATTTATTTATCGCAACAAAATCATTGGCATAACGGATATCTTTGGGAATATTGTCGTATCGTGAATCAAGCGGAGTGCGTGCTTCAATAGTGCACATCACCCATTTATTACCCATACGCACGTAGAGCCCTTTCAAAAAAGTCGCGAAATATGGTTTTGTTTCTGCTTTTTTCCCTTCAAAATCTATATCTATACCATCAAACCCTTTTTCTTTAACCAACTTCGCGATTTCGTCTTCAAGAGCAATTCGTGTTTTTTGATTTGAAAGAATGCGATGCAACATCTCGGAATTACTCGACATAACTGTTGGAATAAAACGGATTTTTTTCTTTTTTGCTTCCGCTCTTAAAGTAAGCCAAGGTTCTTCGTCCATCTTTGCTGTGTCGTTTAAAGTACCATCATTTTTCATTGTGTATCCAAAAGGATTTATCTCA